>JAJFJI010000221.1 GCA_021774205.1 Nitrosomonas sp. | reverse complement strand
GCCAGTGGGGAAGGGCACACATCTTCTACCACTATGGCCTTTGTACGTATCCTTAATATTCTGGTCAAGGATAAAGTAATTGGTAAACATATCGTACCAATTGTCGCAGATGAGTCGCGTACTTTTGGCATGGAAGGAATGTTTCGGCAGTTAGGAATATGGTCATCTGTCGGTCAGTTGTACACGCCGCAGGATGCTGAACAGTTAATGTACTACAAGGAAGATAAACTTGGTCAGATTCTGCAGGAAGGAATTAATGAAGCAGGCGCAATGTCATCGTGGATTGCTGCAGCAACTGCTTACAGCACCCATGGCGTGCAAATGATTCCTTTTTATATCTATTATTCCATGTTTGGCTTTCAGCGCGTTGGGGATTTGGCCTGGGCGGCAGGAGATATGCGTTGCCGGGGTTTTTTGCTGGGCGGAACCGCTGGCCGTACTACGTTAAATGGTGAAGGGTTGCAGCATGAAGACGGACATAGTCATGTCACAGCCTCAACCATTCCAAACTGTGTGTCTTATGACCCTACATTTGCATACGAGCTTGCCGTGATTATCCAGGATGGGTTACGCCGTATGGTTCAAGAGCAAGAGGATGTCTATTATTACATCACGGTTATGAATGAAAACTATTCACATCCTGAAATGCCGAAAGATGCGGCGCAAGGCATTTTGAAAGGGATGTATTTATTCAGCGAAAGCAGCAAACGAAGCAAGAAGCCACGCGTCCAATTACTCGGTTCCGGCACCATTTTGCATGAAGTCATCGCGGCGGCGGATTTATTGAAAAAAGAATTTAACGTTGATGCAGATATTTGGAGTGTAACCAGTTTTAATGAACTAAGGCGTGAAGCGCTGAGTATTGCCCGTTGGAACATGTTGCATCCGGAGGAAACTCCCCGATTATCGTATGTAGAACAATGTCTCAATGATCGAACTGGCCCAGTCATAGCGGCAACTGATTACATGAAAATTTATGCGGATCAGATACGTGAGTTTGTCTCTGGGCGTTATTGCGTTTTGGGAACGGATGGTTTTGGGCGTTCGGATACACGTGAAAAATTGCGGCAATTTTTTGAAGTAGATCGTTACTACATTGCGATTGCCGCGCTGAAGTCATTGGCAGAAGTAGGAGAGATTCCTGTAAAACAGGTTGCTCGTGGAATAAAAAAATTTAATATTGATCCAGATAGGCCGGATCCGGTGACGCTTTAATCTTCCACATTATTTTGCCATATTTAACGACGAGACTTTAAATGTAATAATGATTTTTAAGGTGCGTTTGTGCGTGGCCCGTTTCCTAGAGCCTGAAGATCCCGATTCAAGCTACCGCGAAGAGATCAATCAATTCATGCTATTTAAGAAACATAATAATTCATTTTTTTGATATTTTTGAAGTGTTTCGCTACATCATGACATAGAAGATCCAGATTTATTTGAAAATTATTTTTAAATTTCCGTTTATGCAACGATTCCTCACGGCAATAACCAGAAATACTCGATGATAAGTACAAAAAAATTCTATAACAAGAATTAATCAGCCAGCTGTTTTGGCGCTGAAGTGCAAAGAGAATTGGCTATAGAAGGTATCTGCAGTTTTCGCGCCGTGTTGCACTTTCCCTGTTAAAAGCAAGAAATAAAATTATCTTGATCACAGGTCCGAGCCCAGGTATCAGGAAAACATTTGTTACGATTAGTCTAGCTACTTTTATGGCTAATATCGGAAAAATTAATGCTAATAGATCACGATATACGCAAAGAATTTATTCGCAAAATATTTGATATAGGCAGGGAGAATGGATAGTAATTATTCGACCTACCATAGAAGAGTAAGGTGCAATGCTTGAAATACCATAAGTTAATCGACTCTATTCCAACAGGCGTTATCCCTCCCAATCTTGCATAATTATCGCTGCTTGAGCGCTTTACAATCTTTTTTTGAAAAGATTTCTCAGCAGAATGATCTTGCTATCCTTGACTCGCCATTCATATTAGCTGTAATGAATGCTGCTATTCTTAGAAAACAATAAGTACAATTCTTTTAGTTGTAAAAACTGTAGAACACCCAATGCGGGGGTTTGAGCAATATTTGCAGGCCTACGCATGTTGGAGTTAATGCAAAAGTGTCATTTTTTATGGGGAACTAGTTTCTTCCTCTCATTACGGATATCTATATGAAATACTATTTATCAATATAGCGATGAGAAACCGAAACTAACTTTGAACTAACTGAAGTTTAATGCTTTTTATTTTTCGAGATAGAAAGAGTAATGTGCTGTATTTTTTTGATAAATAGCTTATTTTGTCGTTACAGATAAAATTCTGTCCAGAATGGATTAGATGAGATTTTACTTTATATGCAAAACGATCAATTTTTATCGACATATGATCTGCGCTACTGATAATCTAAAAATAGTGGAACTGAAATTATGCTAACTGCACTTATTCTGTTCGTTAATTGTGCGTTGTTATCAATAGTGGTTCTTTATTTTGCCATTAAGCTGGCAAATACTTACAGAATTGCTGACCATCCTGGCGATCACAAGCAACATCTTATAAGCACGCCTTTTGTGGGTGGAGTGGGGTTATTCGCGACCTTGTGTGTAGCGTTTGCTGTGCTGGTCAATTTTTATCCTGAGCATATACAAAAATGGCTAGTCCTTGGATTTTGTTCCATCATCATCTTTATTACAGGTTTTGCAGATGACCTTGTACGACTCAGTTATAAATTTCGCCTTATTATTCAGTCAGTTGTGGCGCTTATCATGGTTGTGGTTGGCGGCATTGTACTCAATGATCTTGGCGGACTGTTTTTTGGTTTGACACTGCAACTAAAACTGCTTGCCATTCCTTTTACCGTTTTTGCCATTGTTGGCGGTATTAATATTATCAATATGATTGATGGCATTGATGGACTTTCTGGATCTCTTTCTCTGGTAAGCTTGCTGTTGCTCGGTATAGTGACATTCGCCGCAGGGGACATTCCCAATCTTTTGCTGATCGCCGCGTTGATCGGTGGTATATGTGGTTTTCTGTTTTTCAATCTTCGTTCTCCTTCACAGTCCAGCGCGCGGGTTTTTCTGGGTGACAACGGGAGTATGCTAATCGGGCTTCTGCTTGCCTGGCTGCTGGTCGATCTTTCGCAGGGCCCTAGTCCTGCTATGAAGCCAGTGGCGGCAATCTGGCTGCTTGCTATTCCGCTCATGGATGCTATTAGTGTCATGCATCGACGAATCCGGATAGGTAGTTCCCCGTTCAAACCGGACCGTAATCATTTACACCACATATTGCAGAGAGCTGGTTATCGTACCGAAGAAGTTGTTTTTGCAATTGTGTCATTGCACTTATTGATTGGCATGATTGGGCTCGTTGGTTTATATATGGGTGTGCCCGATTCCGTAATGCTGCTTGGTTTTCTTATGATTTACGCGGGATACTTTTACCTGACGCTGTACCCTTGGCATTATATTCCGGCGCTGTGTATCTTGCACACTCGGCTGCATCTTACGCCTGCTGCAAGTCGCGGAACCTTCGTCGAGAGGCACACAGCCAAAGTTGCTGAGAATCTGGCCTTGAGAATCAGTAAAGAGATCAGATCT
>JAJFJI010000023.1 GCA_021774205.1 Nitrosomonas sp. | reverse complement strand
AGATTAAGGTTGTAGTCATTTAACGAAGTAAATGTACGGGTGGATTTTGGAGAAAGTTTCACACTGTTATCTGCAAATTTAACGGTCATAATCCCGCTTGGGAAATTTCACATTCACCCCGATAGCACTGTAGCGTAGTATTTGAGTCAATATTATGTTGTAAATTCTAAAAAGGCAAAGCTACAGATCGAAACGCAAGTATTTTTTAGCTTTGTTAACTAATAGAGTTATTGTCTCTTTAACTTGAGGGGGAAACCTAAACTACTCAGTTTTTAGGCAACCCCGTCAAGGTAATAAAAGTTTTTACATTAAGATAAAGATTATTCCTTATGAATAAAAAAGGAAATAATGTTATATTTTTGTAAATATCTAATAAACTACTCTTTTGAAAAGCAGGGTCTTTAATGATCTAATACGCTTTTCTAATCTGGCGAGTATTTCAGTTAATTCTATTTTAATACAATGACTAACGCTATCGCTGCAAATTACAAAGATCCGCTAATTCAATCCTCAAATCAGGATGATGATGAAATAGATTTAGGTGAATTGTTCGGGACATTGAATGATGGCAAGTGGCTCATCATTCTGGTTACGCTGATAATTTCCTTTTTTGGGGTAGCTAAATCCTTTCTTGATATCCCAATTTATAAAGCTGATGCTATGTTGCAAGTCAAAGAACATTCGCAAACGCTAGCAGGGTTAGATCCATTTTCTGGTTCATTGGAAAATAATATACCCGTAATGGCAGAAATTGGAATTATTAAATCCAGGATGATACTGGGTAAAGCTGTTAAAAATCTCGATTTAGATATTTTTGCGAAGCCAAAATATTATCCTGTGATCGGTGAAGTTATTGCCAGGCATTTTCAGAAGAAAAATGAAGATAACATTGTTTCAAAACCATTACTTGGACAAAATAGCTATGCTTGGGGTGGCGAAGAAATTCAAGTCGAGTCGATTACAATACCGGTTGACTGGGAAAATAAAGAGTTGACACTAGTAGCTGGTGAGCAAGGTCGTTTTCAACTTATTTATGACGACGAACTAATCCTTGAGGGTAAAGTAGGTAAGCTGGTTACCAAACAATTGGAGGGTGGTCAAACACCCATAAGTATTTTTGTCTCAGTATTAGAATCTCGGCCAGAAACTAAATTTATCATTGTTCGGAAATCTAGAATTAGTGCAATTAGTCAATTAAAAGGGAATTTGACCATTAAAGAAAATGGCCAAAATTCAGGTTTATTGGAATTGACGCTGGAATCGCACAATCCGGAACTAGCAGTACAGGTTTTAAATGAAATTGCTAACATCTACGTACAACAAAATGTTGATCATAAATCTGCAGAATCACAGAAAACTTTGGCATTTTTGGAAGAGCAGTTGCCAACGCTTAAAGTAGAGCTGGAAGCGGCGAATAATATTCTAAATGAATATAAAAATCGCAAGGGTTCAATAGACTTAGATGTTGAAACAAAAAATATATTAGATAGTGTGGTAGATATCAAAATCCAAGAAACGCTATTGCATCAACAACGTGATGAGCTTCGACAACGGTATACTGGGGCACATCCATCTGTTGTTGCCATTGATAAACAAATTGATCGATTGCAAAAGCAAATCCATTCTCACACTGCAATGGTCAAAACGCTACCAAAGACGCAGCAAATTATTCTTGAATTAACGGGTGATGTAGAAGTGAAAACGAATCTCTATACAACTTTGTTCAATAACGCCCAGACACTTCGTGTAGCAAAAGCAGGGACAGTGGGTGATGTTAGAATTGTTGATTATGCCGAATTGCCTGACGAACCAATCAAACCAAAAAAGATTCTGATTATCGGTGTTGGATTTGTTTTAGGTTTATTTTTGGGAGTTGTGGCAGTGTTTATTCGTAAATCGATGCAACGTGGCATAGAAGATCCTGATTTAATAGAAAAGCAATTGAATATTCCTGTTTATGCAACGATCCCGCATAGCAAAATCCAGGAAAAACTCACTAACAGATATCGTAATAAAAATTCTAAAACTGAAATTAAACGACAGGCTATTTTGGCGTTGGAAGCAAAAGAAGATATGGCCATTGAAAGCTTGCGCAGTTTACGCACCACATTGCACTTTGCTTTGTTGGAAGCGAAAAATAATATTATTCTGATTACTGGGCCCGCCCCAGGTGTTGGCAAAACATTCATTTCTACTAACCTGGCAACCATAATAGCCGATACTGGAAAAAAGATATTGCTAATAGATGGTGATTTGCGTAAAGGCTATCTTAATATGATCCTTGGCTTAAATAGAGAAAATGGTTTATCAGAAATAATTTTAAATAATATAACAGTTGAAAAAGCAACGCATACAATTCCGCAAGCTAATTTTGATTTTATTGCAACCGGCGCAGTACCCCCAAATCCTTCAGAGTTATTATTACATCAAAATTTTACTACTTTTTTGGAAACCGTTTCGAAAAAGTATGATCTTGTTATTGTTGATTCACCGCCTATTTTGGCAGTAACGGATGCCGCCATTATTGGCCGCATGGCCGGTGCAGCTTTTATGGTAGCTAAAGCTGGTGAACACCCAATGCGAGAAATTGAGCAAAGTGTATCAAAGCTTTCAAATGCTGGCGTTAATTTGAAAGGTATCGTATTCAATGCGATGTCAGTAGCTTCTTCTCGCTACGGCAACGGCTCAAGAAAATATGTATATCAATATAACTACGCAAGACAAACATAAAACTCTTAGTCGGATTGAAGCTGTGACAGTGCTGCTAATGTCGGTACGGTGTCCGCTAACCATAGAGCACGCATCCGTTTCAGATTAAATGCTATGCTTTGCATAAAAGGCGGAAAACTGGTTATTCAGGCTACATTCGATAAATAATTTTGTTGTCGTTTGCCCCAGTTCTATTAAACTCACATAAAATTTTTTCATCAGCGTATTATTCCGGATTGGTGCATAAGAAAATGTGTGTGGCTCAGTTTGAAATGATGAAACTTCAGTTCGGAGATCAATGGAAATATTTTTGAGTTGTGAAAAATTTTATAACTTTTACAATTTAAGGAAAGTTATCGCATGCGCGCGCCTGCTGCGGCTTTCATATTCTTTGTACTAATACTGCCCATGTTGTCGGGTTGCGCGCAGCAGCAATTTGTTAGTGAACCCTATCCCCGTTGGGGAGAAGAAAGCCTTATCAAACGGCCAGGTACCAATCTTCCTTTGATTTTGCGAATGTTGCCGCCACTAGAGCCAACGCAAGCACCAGCCTGTGTGCTCATTGTCCATGGAATGAACGAGCACATAGGGCGTTATCAAGAAATAGCCCGCTATTTTTCTCGCCGTTTCATCGTTGCAGGATTTGATTTGTTTGGCCATGGCCTATCTAATCAGTATTTGCAACAGGCAGACCAGGCGCTTCGCGCAGGTGCTGTTAACCGGGAAGTAAGCGATGCTTATCTGGCCCAGATTTCGCTGAGCGATTTGGAACTAATGCGGCAAGATCTGGATTTAGCGCTACGCCACTTCACCGCAAGTTGCGATGAACAAAGTGGGCCTGAAAGACCTGTGTTTATAGTGTCCCACAGCCTGGGCTCTCTGGTAACGGCTTCATAT
>JAJFJI010000220.1 GCA_021774205.1 Nitrosomonas sp. | reverse complement strand
GGAGGAATTGTTGGTTTAGCAACAGCATATAAGTTGCAAAAAAAATTCCCAAACCTAAATTTACTGGTCCTTGAAAAAGAAGACCATCTTGCTTCACACCAAACCGGCAATAACTCTGGCGTTATTCACTCGGGTATTTATTATAAACCTGGTTCTCTTAAAGCCAAAAATTGCGTCGAAGGAAGAAGAGAACTGGTAGCTTTTGTTAAAGAACATAATATTTCACATGACCTATGTGGAAAAATTATTGTGGCAACTGATGAAAGTGAATTATCCCATTTGGATAAAATATATCAAAATGGTATCCAAAACGGTGTTGAAGAAACAGAATATATTACCACTAAACAAATTGAGGAAATTGAGCCCTATTGCAGCGGATTAAAAGGGGTAAGAGTGGGTTGTACTGGGATTGTTGACTTTGTCGCGTTTACCAACAAACTGGCTGAATTAATAAACAATATCAATCCAGGCTCAAAAATCTTAACGCAACATGAGGTGATGTCGATAAAAAATGAGCGCGATATTTCTATTGTGAAAACCTCGAAAGGAGAATTTATTGCTAAAAAAATCATCTTTTGTGCTGGATTACAGGCGGATAGAATGGCTAGAATGGATGGTGTAAATCTTAGTGAACAGGTGGTTGGTTTTAGAGGTGATTATTACGAACTCACTGAAAAAGGTAAACATAAAGTAAAGCATCTCATTTACCCTGTCCCAAATCCTGATTTTCCATTTTTAGGTGTGCATTTTACAAGAATGACCAATGGCGAGATCGAGTGTGGCCCAAATGCAGTTTTTTCCTTCAAACGTGAAGGGTATGGAAAAACTGACTTTGATTGGAAAGATACCTATGATGCGCTCAGTTATAGTGGCACATGGAAGCTCTTATTGGGTAATATAAAGTTTGCCGCAAATGAATATAGAAGAGCTTTTTCAAAGCGCTTGTTTCTTGAAACATTGCAAAAATTGATCCCAAGCCTGACTATGGAAGATATTAAACCAGGAAGAGCGGGGGTTAGGGCTATATTACTTTCATCAGATGGCGATACCAGAGATGATTTTAGATTTGAATGTAAAGATAATAGTATTCATGTGCTTAATGCGCCGTCACCTGCGGCAACCGCTTGTTTAGCTATTGCCGAAGAAATCGTAAAAAATGTAATTAAACAATTTAAAATTTAAATATATTTTAAGTTGCCACAATAATCCTGATTGCATCCAATCTTAAATTGGATGATTCAAGCCTTTTTGACAAGCTTTCTAATTGCTGTTCAAAAAATCGAACCTCGTCCTTACGTATATTTGGGTTTATCTTATATAAGGCTTTTAGCCGATTAATTTCTTGCGTGAAATGTTGGCTTATTTGTTGTTGAGCCTTCTTGATGATTGCCGGGACTTGTGCTTGGGCAAGACGCTCACTGGTTGACACCAGTTCTTTAATAGTTGCTTTCTTCAGTTCAACGACCTGTTTTGCTATTTCTGAGGATACCGGCGACAGATATTGGTTAACCGCTTCATGATTAAAATCCGGATGTTCGCTATTTCCATGTTCATCCAAAAAAATACGGATGATGGTCGGTGGTAGATAGCGGTTACTTTGTTGAACGTTATCGCTATATGTGTCAAGAACATATAAGCTTTCTAAATATAATTCACCTGTTGGCTTTGCCTGCTTGCATTTCATCGTACTTACTGACGCATTACCAAATTCACTGCTGACAACTCTGTCGATCGCATTAACCACTGTAGGATGTACCCAGGTAAGATAATGGAAATTCTCATTAGCTAATGCGGTATTTCTATCATAGGTAATGATCATACCTTCATCGGCCAAACCAGAAAATGGCTCGGTCATACGTTCACTAGGTTGAATCTTATAACTTCCAGTACGGTGATCCTCGATATCTACACCAAAACAATCAAAAATGCCATCCATAAAAAGTGGTAAATCGGGATTCATATCTTCTTGCATCGCCTGTTGGATCAATTTGTCGGCGATGGCTGGCCTAAAGGAATTATATTCCAGTAATTTATCCCGCCCCTGGTGCAAGGTTTCGTTAAGCGTTTGATTGGCAGATTGTGTTGTATTTACCAGTTGTGACAACTTTTCCTCGCTTGGATGGTGTTGGAGGACTTGTTTAAGTGCCGTATTCATCTGTTGAAATACCGCTTGACCAGCATGACAGGGTTGCTTGAACGCATTCAGCCCCTGATGATACCAATGAAACATGACGGCCTGTGCGGTATGTTCAATGTACGGCACATGAATTTGTATCGTTTCGGTCTGACCGATTCGGTCCAACCTGCCGATGCGTTGTTCGAGCAAATCCGGATTTAATGGCAGATCAAACAAGATGAGGTGATGAGCAAATTGGAAATTTCGTCCTTCACTGCCAATTTCGGAACAGACGAGCACTTGGCTGCCTTCATCCTGGTTCGCAAAAAAAGCGGCAGCTCGATCACGTGCGACGAGGTTCATATGTTCATGAAATACGGGCACATGCAGTCCTGTCCGAATTTTTAATGTCTGAGCGATATCAAGCGCTGTTTGCATATTAGCGGTGATGACCAGCGCCTTTTCAGGTTTAAGTTGTTTTAAGCAATGATTCAGCCAATCGATACGCGGATCGATTTGTGTCCAGTGTGGATCCTCGGATGTTGCACTCACTTGGTACAATTGTTCCGGACAAAGCAGTAATTGTGGCTCTTGGACATCCGCAGCTTCGAATGCCATCAAATAATCGCGATACAGTTGGGGTATCGTTAGCGGCACAGCGATTAATTTTCTGGCTGGAAATCCTTTGATGGTTGTGCGTGTATTGCGAAATAAAATGCGGCCTGTTCCATGCCGATCAAGTAATAGCGCGATTAATGTTTTTCGTGCCTTGTTGTTTTCTTCCGAGTTAATGGGTGTATTTCTCAGGCAAATCAGTAAATGTTGCGTATCTTCTTCCTGAATAATTGAAGCCATCATTTGGTGTATGGCGTCATCCAGCGCTTCTCCATTAAGTAACGCTTCTACCGCTTCGGCAAGTGGTTGATAAGATTGCTCTTCTTCAATAAAGTGGTCAAAATCGGCAAACCGATCTGGGTCAAGCAGGCGTAGGCGCGCAAAATGACTGGCTTTCCCTAGTTGTTCAGGCGTAGCGGTCAACAAAATCACGCCCTTGGTACATGCTGCCAGTTGTTCGATGATTGAATATTCCGGACTAATCTCATTCTCAGACCATTGCAAATGATGGGCTTCATCAACAACCAATAAATCCCAGTCACCCGTCAGTGCCGCTTGCAAATGTTGTGGATTTTGTTTAAGAAAATCAAGGCCGCAAAGGATCAGTTGTTCGCTATGAAATGGATTTTCTTGATCGTCACTTTGTTTCAGGGCCGCATAGCGCTCTTTATCAAAAATACTAAAATGAAGATTAAAGCGCCGTAGCATTTCTACCAGCCATTGGTGCACCAGTGATTCTGGAACAACAATCAGTATCCGCTTAGCATGTTCAGTTAATAACTGATGATGCAGGATCAGACCGGCTTCTATCGTTTTTCCTAAACCAACCTCATCGGCCAGTAGCACACGTGGCGCGTATCGATTCGCAACCTCATGCGCAATATAAAGTTGGTGTGGGATCAGGCTGGTACGGCAACCGGTCAGCCCATTAATCGTTGTTTTAGCTAGACGACTACATTCCCGCAAAGCCTGGTAACGAATCTGGAACCATTGATCATCATCAATATGGCCGTTGAGTAGGCGCTCAGTTGGACGGCTGAGTTTAAGGAAATGCGCCAAATGCTGCTCAGCCAATTCAAGTTTGTAGCCATCTTGATCGGCACCAAAATACGATAATAAACCATCATACTGTTTAACTGATTCAACTTTTAGCGTCCAGCCTTCATGACTGGTTACAACATCGCCAGCAGAGAAAATAACGCGTGTTAGTGGTGCGGACTCTTTTGCGTAAGTACGTGTTTCACTCACTGCAATAAAAGCAATACTGACCAACCGCGCTTCGACAACCATGACAGTACCTAACCCTAACTGTAAATCCGCATCACATATCCAACGCTGGCCTACTTTAAAATCATTCATGCGTTCATGCATATTTAAAAAGGAGCGATATAGTAGTAGAAACGAGAGAAAAAGTCTGGTTATAGTTGATACTAATTTATTCCTCTGCCCAGAGTTTCAGTGACAATAACAGGAAAAAAACTACCACCGCCTGGCAGTCTTGACGATTCTGTCTGCGATCTTTATGCGACTTACCTTACTCGCATGAATTCGATGTCATGCCTGATTAGGCTACCATTATGAGAGGGGATTGGCAGACGGACAAAAGGAACCTGAGCTAAAAGATGATATTTCCTACAGCAATCATTTTGTGACTGGAGAATTGGGGTTTGAAATTACGAAAAATAATGGACTGGAGATGGCAGTCCATTACGAATTCAATGGATGGACCACTGATATTCAGGGGGATATTATCGTTCGGTATCGCGTGAACCAAGCGCATCGGTCAAAATTTCACCGGAGTGATAGGTTCGCCTATTGTTTTATCTCTTAATGATAATCAATGATTCCAACGTCATACGATTCATCATCCCACTTGAAAGAAATGCGCCGCTGCATGTTTAACCCTTATGTGTATCTTCTTGATTTGCTTCGTAGTAAGCGCGCAAGATAGCATTAATCCGGCTCTGATAACCCCTGCCCTGTCCTTTCAGCCATGCCAAAACGTCGGCATCCAGACGCAACGTCAACTGTTTCTTTCCCGGTGGTACGACCACTCGTGCTTTCTTGAAGAAATTTTTTCCAATTCAGGAAATCACTGTAATTGATATCCTTATCTTGCAGGATATCAATTCGTTTCAAGTCGCTCTTGGTAGATTTTTTTTTCACTTGCTTGCTTGCTTGTCAATCAAACAATATCTGACCTGGTCAACTATTTCCGTACAACCCAGTTAAGCAACTTTTCACTTTTTTGCCATCTCTGCTTCATATTGATTTGGGCTTTTGTATTCCAGATTTGTGATTACTGTTGGTTGTCACCTTGTACTTCTTCCTGTGTTTCACCTGCACACCCGCTTCTTTCATCAGACTTCGAGCTTTCTAGCGACCAACCAGATAATTCAACTCATGCAACGCCTGTTTCATCCTGCGGCTGCCGTAGGTGTAATGGCTGGATTTCGCTATATCTCGAACTACATCAAGCATTTCCTAATGATACGGATCACTACGCCGATTACCTTTACGCTGCACATAATCATAGTAGGCGCTACGACTCACACCCAATAGTCGGCATGTCAAGCCAACTGGGTAGGTCTTCTTCATTTGGGTGATGAACGAATACTTTACTTCGTTTCTTTCGCGAAGAAGACCGTCGCTTCCTTTAATATCTGTCTCTCCAACTTGAGTTGCTTGTTCTCCACCTTCAGACGTC
>JAJFJI010000219.1 GCA_021774205.1 Nitrosomonas sp. | reverse complement strand
ATTATGGGTCAGGTGGCGAATGCTGTTCTGGCGCTAGGAGGTGAAGTGATAGGAGTGATACCTCAGGCTTTGGCGGTTAAGGAAGTATCTCATAGCGGCTTGACTGAATTAAAAGTAGTTGGTTCGATGCATGAACGTAAGGCTATGATGACTGACCTCTCTGATGGCTTTATTGCTTTGCCAGGTGGGTTGGGTACGCTTGAAGAATTATTTGAGATGCTGACCTGGGCACAACTGGGATTTCATCAAAAACCTTGCGGTTTACTGAATGTAGGTGATTATTATAATAGTTTGGTCGCGTTTTTAGATCATGCGGCCGATGAGGCATTTATAAAGCCGATTCACAGATCTCTGTTGCAGGTGTCTGATTGTCCTCGTCAACTGCTGGATGCATTCGCAAGCTTTCAATCGCCCATTGCAGAAAAATGGATTAAGCATGATGAAACTTAGTATCGATGAATGATAACGATACGGATAGCAAATTACCTATTTCATTATTAATAAAAAGATCTGACCTTTCTTGACTTACCTTTCCTTTATTTACTGGAAATCGGACGTTCCTTTTTAACGGACGATCAGACGCAGGAAATTGTGATGCAGGTTGATATGCCAATTATTTTATTGCGGTAATGGTGTGTGTTTGATAAATATGACCTACGAATAAAATAAGCACTAGATCATTCCCATTCAATTGTCGCTGGTGGTTTGCCGGAAATATCATAGACGACGCGGTTAATGCCATGGATTTCATTGATAATTCGGTTGGAAACTTTGTTTAGGAGCGGGTAGGGTAGCTCCGCCCAGTTTGCGGTCATGAAATCCTGCGTTTGCACGGCTCTTAATGCGATGACGTATTCATAGGTGCGCCCATCGCCCATGACGCCGACGGACTTGACCGGCAGAAATACGGCAAAAGCTTGGGCGGTTTTTTCATACCAGCCGGAAGCTTGCAATTCCTCGATGAAGATTGCGTCAGCGCGCCGCAGCAGCTCGGTGTATTCATATTTAACTTCACCGAGAATTCTTACACCCAGACCGGGTCCTGGAAACGGGTGACGGAATAACATCTCACGCGGCAGCCCAAGTGCCAATCCAAGTTCGCGCACTTCATCTTTAAATAATTCGCGTAGTGGTTCCAATAGCTTTAAGTGCAGGGTTTCAGGCAGACCGCCGACATTATGATGTGATTTGATGGTGCGTGCTTTTTTGGTATGGCTGCCGGCAGATTCGATTACGTCCGGGTAGATGGTTCCCTGCGCAAGCCATTTCGCATCCGGAATTTTAGCGGATTCTTGCTGAAAAACTTCGATGAATTCGCGTCCAATAATGCGGCGTTTTTCTTCTGGGTCCGAAATTCCTTGCAATTGCTCAAAAAATTCATGCTGTGCATTAACATGAATAACTTTAACCTCAAGATTCGTGGCAAAGGTATCCATCACCTGCTTGGCCTCGTTGGTGCGCAGTAAGCCATTGTCAACGAACACGCAAGTTAATTGTTTTCCGATGGCGCGGTGGATCAGCACGGCTGCGACGGATGAGTCCACGCCACCGGATAAACCCAGAATGACCATGTCACTGCCGACGGCTGCCTTAATTTTACCAATCGTTTCTTCCGCGTAATTGGGCATGTTCCAGTCATAACCGATGTTGCAAATATCGTGTACAAAACGCGCAATAATGGATTTGCCCTGGAGCGTATGCGTCACTTCCGGGTGAAACTGGAGACCATAAAAATGACGTGTTTCATCAGCCATCGCTGCTATCGGTGTAGCAGCGTTGTTTGCCATGATGTTAAAACCCGGTGGCAGGCTGTTGACCTTGTCACCATGACTCATCCAGACTTCGAGCGTTTCAACGCCTTGCGCGTCAATTCGGTCATGAATGTCTCGGAGTAACGCACTGTTCGGAATTATTTTTACTTCGGCATAGCCAAATTCTCGAATGCAGGCGTTTTCAACATTGCCACCCAATTGCGCTGCCATTACTTGCATGCCATAGCAAATCCCGAGTACTGGGACATCCAGCTCGAACACGACTTGCGGCACTTTTGGTGCTTCTCCTTCGATTACTGAAGCAGGGCCACCTGAAAGAATGATCCCGTTGGGTGCAAAGTCTTTAATAAATTGCGGACTGACATCATACGGATGAAGCTCACAGTAAACATTGGTTTCACGGATTCGACGGGCAATTAATTGTGTGTACTGGGAGCCAAAATCCAGAATAAGTAATTTTTGGTGCATGCGGGACTGGATTTATTTTATTCGACTTGATAATTGGGTGCTTCTTTGGTGATTTGTACGTCATGAACATGGGATTCGCGAATACCGGCAGAAGTGATTTCCATAAACTCAGCTTTGGTATGCATTTCAGCAATTGATTTGCAGCCGAGATAGCCCATGCTTGAACGGACGCCACCCATCAGTTGATGAATGACTGCGGTTAAACTTCCCTTGTATGGAACTCTGCCTTCCACGCCCTCTGGCACTAATTTATTGTCGGTTTGTTGCGTGGCGATGGTATCCTGGAAATAACGATCACTTGACCCTTGTTGCATAGCAGAAAGTGAACCCATGCCACGGTAACTTTTATAGGATCGTCCCTGAAATAACTCAATTTCTCCAGGTGCTTCTTCAGTCCCCGCAAATAATCCACCGAGCATGACGGTATTTGCACCAGCCGCAATGGCTTTAGAAATATCACCAGAGTAGCGGATACCGCCATCCGCGATCATCGGAATACCAGTGCCTTTTAGTGCCTCTGATACATTATGGATGGCGGTGATTTGTGGCACGCCGACACCCGCGACAATTCGTGTGGTGCAGATTGAGCCAGGGCCAATGCCGACTTT
>JAJFJI010000218.1 GCA_021774205.1 Nitrosomonas sp. | reverse complement strand
AAAGCCGTGATTGGTCGGCAGGTGTTTGTCTTGGTCGCCGAGATGGTTCTTGCCAAATTGGGCGGTGGCATAACCATGATTCTTGAGCAGGTCGCCAATAGTTGGCGCCCAGTCCGGAATACCATGATCGGAGCCCGGCATACCAATGGTCAACAAACCGGTGCGAAACGGGTGCTGCCCGAGAATGAACGATGCCCGGCCGGCAGTGCAACTCTGTTGGGCGTAAAAGTCGGTGAACATTGCTCCTTCATTCGCGATACGATCAATGTTCGGTGTCTGGTAGCCCATCACGCCGTGGTTGTAGGCACTAATGTTATGCACGCCAATATCATCACCCCAGATAACGAGAATATTAGGCTTCTCGGTCTGAGCGTGCGCGGCGTTAAAACCAATCATGCTTATTGTAAAAAGTAGGATGACTAGCAAGCTTTTATGCTTATCCATTATGAACCTCTTTTTTTAGTTTTAGTCGTGATTGCGAGCATACCTAACAAAAAACGCAACATATCAAGCCTTCTGAAGAAGGGCTATAAATGTATTGATATTAGTTTTGACAGCGCACAGATTATCAGAAATTTCAAGTTTGAAGCAAATAACCTCAATTTTTTTAACCCGAGTTTTTAAGAATCATTCTCATTGGCTGTGCAATTGATTGACAGGTATGCAAGCAATAGCCATTTCCTCGCACACCCCAAACTTTAAATCAATAGGATACATGCATTTTGTTACCTTTCTGAGTGAGAATTATCTGTTGGATTGTCGCCTTGGCAGCGCAAGCGTCGTCTTGGCTAAAAGTGAGCATCCCTTAGAATTTTAGATTCAGGGTTTAACGCTTTCAGCTTTTTGTCCTGAATGCAGACAGCTGCATTCAGTTACTCGACCAACGCCACATCCAGCATCTTCCAGGATTTTCCAAAGAATTCTTAGGTTTCGCCATAAATACGGACGACAGGGAATGTCTGTTTGCCGGATATCGGGACACAGTTGGGCTCAAATTCTTGTCTAGCAAAAGGAAAAACCACAGGGAGGTGTGTTGGAGAACCTTAAACATCCCCTAGCGGAAGTAAGTAGTATAAAAATAACAGAGGTTTCGCTAGCCTCTTTTATTAGAAATAATGTCCGTCAGTGGCTTGACAGTCAACCCAACTTCCAGTATTTTATAGTTGATGAAAAAGACGAATAAGAATATTTAAGTTAATGAAAAACAACGTATTATTCTTAATTAAATTAATATTTGACATTTGACGACGGCCTCGTCAAGCCACTTTTTCATCCCAATTCTTAATGAAAAAGGTGAAAATAATGAGACAAGGGAAACTGGAATGGATCATGGTTACGGCAGTATGCTCACTGTTCATTTTGAGCAGTAATGCATATGCAACGGGGGAGATTGATGATTTTGTAGGTGAATATGCTTGCTCGTTTGAAAATAAAGAGCACCCAACGAGTCCTCAAGCTGGAATTGTTGACTTAACAATTCACCCTGACGGTAAAATAGTCGGGATCACCAAAGCAGCGACAACGTTACCCGCCCCCCTTAACATCATTAACTGTGTTAATGACATGGGAGAAGTTACGAGTATTAATGATAACTTCATAACAATCGAGACAACGGGTAATTCATGTATGGGGTCCGACGACGTACCCCTAGAATTTAAATTTGACCTGAAATCTGAGTGTTTCGGTGCGTTAAATGCAGGCAATGGTTACAATGAACTAACTTGCCTCGATCTGACGGATGAAAAGGGTGTTGGCGGAGAGGAAATAGAGTCGATCGATATTACGGAATGCAAAAGGGTTAACATCGCAGGTGGGAAAAAAGACCATCGGAATAAGAACGATCGGGACGATCGGGACGATGATTAGTCTGCCCACACACAACCTTATTGATGTTGGTGCCGAGGCTTTACAAGAACCCCTAGTGTCTGGTTAGGAGATTGTCCAAGGCGGAAAAGAGGAGTGAAATTTGATTCAACTGGAATGTACTAACTCATACGGGCTGTTGAAAAACAGCCCGTTTTTTTATAACTGGCACAATTAATATAACCACATTAGTCAATTAAGTATTTGCAAGGTTTTTAGTCACAAATAATTTTCTGAACCATAAAAAGTTGTTCAGACGTTTTCTATACGAAATTTAGCAAATTTCAGCGGCTAATATGAGCAATAATAAGGCTAGTGCGGCCACTCGCTTGAGATTCTGAACAAGTGCGGTCAGAATAAAATTGCATCTGACTGTTCGCCAGTCCTCGGTAACGGCTCCTCCTGAGGCCATGATTGTCTATTGCTTCTCCAAACAACCCTTCGATTTTTCATGCACGTTCTGTGAGCTTTGCTTTAAAAGTTTTAGCATCCTGGCGAACGCGATCAATGTCACGCTAGTGCTAGTGCTAGTGCTAGTGCTAGTGCTAGTGCTAGTGAATGCTACGGTAAACGAACCTGCTACGATTTTTATGCCTATCAGCTAAACAGGTTGAAGAATTTCGTTCTGTCGATGGACTAGCTAAGTCTTAACAATGGGAATATAAATATAATGATTGGCTTACACTGTGAAGATTCAGCCTGCATTAATTGAGCAAGAGGATGGTAGTTTTCAAGCGTATTTTCCAAGTGTGCAGAGGATTTAGGCGGCTTCGACCCGAAATACATCGCAGACGCGGCCATTGTCGCTGTTCCGCATCCTGCCCAGGTCAAAGGAAGAGAACCCTGCCCGGTTTTAGGGGTTGTAGATGAAGGCCGTTGATGAAATGCAGTACACAACACAATGATTCAGCGCCATCCCATGTTAATCATGCATGTAAAAACCAGAGAAGCAACCGCAAAAAAGCTTGATTTCTTTTTGATAACTAAAATATCATTACTTAAAAATCTTATAAACACAAAAGGCAATTTTTCAATAAGCCCTATACTATATTATTGTGCTGGTATTTAGCATTAACCGCTGTCGAGATAAATACTTTCATTACTGTTGTATTTACATTAGAATTTTTTTGCCATCATTGATTTAACCGAAACTACCAGGCCAATATAAAAAGGAATGTAGCATGAACGCAAAAACCCAGAAGCGCAGGAGCGGGACAGCTACTATTTTTTTTAAACGGTTCTTTTTTGTCCTGATGGTTGTATATGCCTG
>JAJFJI010000217.1 GCA_021774205.1 Nitrosomonas sp. | reverse complement strand
TCAATTACCCGCCATTGTTTTTCTGGGTGATGGCAGAACAGCAACCCTTGGTGACGAAGTCGATCCATTGGTCGATGATTTTATATTGAGCATGAAAGAATTGCTCCACATGTCGCAACAACCGGATGTTCGTTATAGTCATAGCAAATGTCGCATTTGCCCCTATTACACCCATTGCCGCCCGGGTTTTGACAGCAAGCAAGATTTATCATTGCTTTATGGTATTCACGGCAATGCGGCGAAGCATCTGGCAGAGGCTGGTATCGATACCATTACCCAGTTGGCTATTAACGATGTTGAGGCCATACCTGATGTCCCATATCTGAAAGGCCCAAAAAGAAAACATCGCGCCGTCCTGCAAGCCAAATCATTCATGACGGGTGAAATATTTCAGCTAAATGAAGTAAAGCTGCCTGTAGGGACGTGGATACACTTTGATATAGAAGACAACCCGCTTACACCCACACGTGCACGGCATGTTTACTTGTGGGGATTTCTCGCCTCGCCGTATACCAAAGATAACTTTGAATATGTGTGGACAGATGATGAAAACCAGGATTATGAAGGCTGGCTGGGTTTTCTAAAAAAAATGAAAGACTACCACGCACAATATGGCTCCCTGATACTCGCCCATTATTCCAACCATGAAAGAGCCACCATCAAAAAATATGCTGAACGCTATGGCATGCAAGACCACGCCACCGTTTTATGGTTACTGGGAAATGACGGCCCGTTGTTCGATATGCAAAAACCGGTGCTGGACAATCTGGTGTTGCCATTGCAAGGTTACGGTCTGAAAGATATTTGCAAACACCCGGACCTGGTTAATTTTCAATGGGAAAATGAAGATTCCGGCTCACAATGGTCAGTCGTACAATTCTGCCGTTTCTTGGAAGAGACAAACCCACAGGAAAAACAAAAACTGAAAACAGATATTCTGGGTTATAACCGCGATGATGTTATTGCCACCCGGCGGCTGGAGGAATGGTTGAGAAACAATTTTTCCTGATCTTCGCTTTATTTGCGGTTAGGAAAAATATTGCAATAATCGTGCATCTATAATCCTAAGATCCTCAGTTGGTGGTGTTTAGCGTGCGTTGTTGTTTTTTTTGCAAGGCGCAATGAGACGGTATAACGCGTTATTACAACGAATTGCAGCGCAGTAAAAAAGAAAGAGCAGCGTGTTATAAGGATCATCGCGTTCATCACCTTAAAGGTGAGTGTCATAGTGAAAAATATGCGTTTTCTTTTCATGAGATTACTTATTACTATCGCGGTCAACTGAGGATTTTAGGATAATAGTGATAACACGTTGCTTTAGCCCATATCTCCGCTACAATTAGTATTCCTTCCAAAGTTCAGCCGTAAACATATGCCATGAACCAGCTATCTGAACAGAATCAGAACATAAAAAATGTTGCCGCTGTTGACCTAGGGTCTAACAGCTTCCATATGATTGTGGCGATTGTCAGCGATGGTAATCTACAAATTGTTGACAGAATCAAGGAAATGGTGCGTTTGGCGGCAGGTCTTGATGCACAGAACCGCATATCGCCAGAAGTTAGCAAGCGGGCGCTGGCATGCTTAAACCGGTTCAGTCAGCGGCTACGCGATATGCCACGAGGGACGGTACGTATTGTCGGTACCAATACATTGCGCAAGGCACGCAATAGTGAAAAGTTTATTAGTCAGGCTGAAAAAATATTGGGCCATCCGATTGAAATCATCTCTGGTCAGGAAGAAGCGCGGCTAATTTATTTGGGCGTCTCCCATTCGCTGGAAGATGAAGGCGAGCGGCGGCTTGTGATGGATATCGGTGGTGGAAGTACCGAATATATTATTGGTCAGCATTTTAAGCCCGAGCAAATGGAGAGCTTATTCATGGGTTGTGTTAGCTTCAGTCAACAGTTCTTCAAGAATGGCGCGCTGACTGAAGCGCGCATGCGCAAGGCAGAGATTGCAGCCATGCAGGAATTATCCTCCATCAGCGAACAATACAAGGCCACTGGCTGGGATACAGTCATTGGTGCTTCCGGGTCGATAATCAGCATCCATGATGTGGTAATCGCTAAAGGTTGGAGCAGCCATGGCATTACTTTAGAAGCGTTAAAGAAACTTCGCAAAGAGATCATTGCCACTGGACGTATTGACAAATTATCGCTGCCAGCGTTATCAGAGGATCGCAAACCGGTGTTTGTCGGTGGTGTAGCGATACTATGCGCAACATTTGAATCGTTGGATATTGAGTTGATGCGAGTTTCAAGTGGGGCTGTCCGGGAAGGCTTACTATATGATCATCTCGGTCGAATCCATCATGAGGATGTACGAGAACGCACCATTGAACAGTTGATGCAACGTTATGGCATCGATGTGGCTCAGGCAAAGCGTGTCGAGGTAACTGCGCTGTACCTGTCACAGCAAGTATCAGCGGAATGGGACCTAGCGAATGAAGAGCGGATGGGTATGCTAAGCCGGGCAGCAAGATTACATGAAATTGGGTTGGCAATTGCGCATGGCCAGTATCACAAGCACGGCGCTTATCTGGCCCAAAACCTATATATGCCAGGTTTTTCCCTGGGCGAACAGCTAATGTTATCGACCCTGATCATGGGCCATCGTCGTAAGTTTCCAGAAAATATTATTAACGCATTGCCGAAGTCACAAGTGCAGCCGATATGGTTATTGTGCATTTTAATACGATTGTCGGCATTATTGCACCGTAGCCGCTCATCGGCCCCGTTGCCAGAAATTAACCTCGCAATGACCGATCACAAAGCCGGCCTGTTATTTCCGGCAGGCTGGCTTGGCGATCATCCGTTGACCAATGCCGATCTGGAACAAGAAAAACAGTATCTTAAAGCCGTTGGTTACAGGCTCAGTTACAGCTAAGGAGCTAACACTATTCAGTCTGCGAGTGCGGCTAAGATTTCATCTTGTGCCGAACGTGGTTTTACGTTGCCCGGCGTACATTGCTTGTAGCTGCCGTCAGACTGCAATATCCATGCCTGGGTATTATCCCCTAGATAAGTCATTAGACCTTCCTTAAAAATTCGTTGTTTCAGGCGCTTATCATCAATTGGAAAACAAGTTTCAACGCGGCGGAAAAAGTTACGTCCCATCCAGTCTGCACTAGCGCAGTATAACTGCAAGTCACCGTTATTGTGAAAACAGTAAATGCGGGTATGTTCCAGGAAACGACCGACAATAGAGCGTACCTGGATATTGTCTGAAATGCCTTTGATACCTGGGCGCAGGCAGCATACACCACGAACGATCAAGTCAATCTTTACGCCAGCCTGAGAGGCTTCATAAAGGGCCTGAATAATTTGCTCTTCAACCAGAGAATTCATTTTGGCAATAATACGCGCTGGTTTACCAGCCTGAGCAAATTCAATTTCACGGCTAATAAATTCCAGCATGCTCTTGTGCAACGTAAAGGGCGATTGCAAAATTTGCTTGAGTTTGCCCGCCTTGCCCATTGCGGTCAGCTGCTGAAAGATTTTGTGCACATCTTCGGTAATTGCCTGGTCACTGGTCATCAAGCCATAGTCTGTATACAAGCGAGCAGTACGGGCATGATAATTTCCCGTGCTCAGATGCACATAACGTTTTAATTGCCTGCTTTCACGGCGCACAATCATAATCATTTTTGCATGTGTTTTGTGACCAACCACGCCATAAGAGACATGAGCACCTGCTGCTTGCAACTTATTTGCTAGGCCGATATTTTCCTGCTCATCGAAGCGGGCTCGCAGTTCAATCACCACGGTAACTTCCTTACCCGCCTTGGCCGCTTCTACCAGCGCATCAATGATTACCGATCCTTCACCTGTCCGGTAAAGGGTTTGCTTGATTGCCAGCACGTCTGGATCGGCTGCAGCCTGACGGAGCAAGTCGACTACCGGGGTAAATGATTGGAAAGGATGGTGTAATAGCACATCACCTTTGCGAATCGTTTCAAATATATCGCTTGAACGTGATAGTCGATCTGGCAGGCTCGGATTGAAACCAGAAAATTTTAGATCTGGCCGATCAACTTGCCCTGGAATCGTCATTAGGCGATGGAGGTTTACCGGACCAGAAACCTGGTACACATCGTCGGGTTGCAGATTAAATTGATGTAATAGGTAATTGACTATTTCCTGTGGGCAATTATCGGCGACTTCTAACCGAACCGCATCAGCAAACCGACGGGAAGGTAGCTCCCCCTCCAGGGCGCGCATCAGATCATCAATTTCTTCGTCATCAACAAATAGTTCACTATTGCGGGTGACACGGAACTGAAAACATCCCTTGACCTGCATACCCGGGAATAAATCGCTGGCATGGGCATGGATAATGGATGATAAAAACACAAATTCATAATCATGGGCTG
>JAJFJI010000216.1 GCA_021774205.1 Nitrosomonas sp. | reverse complement strand
CACGCGTGGTTTGCATCAGTTTAAGATATTTGTTTATTGCAACCTCAGGGTAGCCACGTTGCAATGCCGCCTCGGCCAACAAAAAATCAAATAGTATCGGCGCAGTCAATTCCTGCTGAGGCAAATTGGATTGGCTGATTTTAGCTTGTTCAGCAGAACCCTCTAGCTTCTCGGGATCAACCTTAGTCGGCGTTTGCGCACATGCGGCCAAAACTAGTGGCAGTAACAAACTAAGAAACTTAAAATTCATGAGATTCACAGATATTATTAGAAAAACAAGGTGAAAAATAAACATTCAGTTTTTACTTATCTCTATTCAGGTTGACGCTTTTATGCTTCAAAACATGCGCAGCTTACCTGGACATAACGTCAAACCCAACGCCACTACGCTACCAAAATAAGCGCCAAACCAAATATCACAGAAGAAAAACTGTCTTAAAGGCCGTATATTAGGCACATTCTTCGCTTATAACAAGTCTACCCACAGTTAAACACTGTCGGCTGATTCAATCCATTTCTGCATTGACACGATGCAGGCACATTTTTTAACCAAATCATTATTCGACAGATTCATCATGCTCGTGTTCACCAAAAACTGAAAAACTTATATGAGGATAATCTACCATTTTTAACAGATGCTTCAAATGCATTACGGTGATTGCCATTGTTAACGCGGTATCCTGTAATTATTAATTGATATCCCATTGCTTGCGAGATAGCGTAATAATTTCACTGGCATCAACGGGCTTACTGAAAAAGTAACCTTGCAAAGCATCACAGTTCAGCTGATTAAGCATTTGTGCCTGCTCAAGCGTCTCCACGCCTTCAGCTACAACAGTGTAGCCCAGACTCTTCGCCATAGAAATGATGGCTAAAACAATCGCAAAATTTTCCCTATCGTACGGCAATTCTTTAACGAAACTCTGATCTATTTTAAGCGTATTCAACGGAATATGTTTAAGATAGCTCATCGATGAATAACCCGTACCAAAATCATCTAGCGCAATGTTTATTCCATTTTCCCGCAAGTTCCGAAGAATCTTCAGCGTGGATTCATTGTCCTCCATTAGTGCATTTTCAGTAATTTCCAACTCCACGAAATCCGGTGTTAAGCTGGAAGCAGACAACGCGTTAAGCACAGTCTCGAGTAAATTTTCATCCCTGAATTGCTTGGCTGACAAATTCACCGCGACATTCAAATTAAGGCCTGCCCGCCGCCATTTGATTGCATCACGACAAGCATGGCGCAATACCCACTCGCCAATAGGAATAATTAAACCAGTTTCTTCCGCTAAAGGAATAAAATCCACCGGAGAAATGATTCCTTTCTCAGGATTCTTCCAGCGAATTAGTGCCTCAACGGATTGTATACACCGCGTTCTAAGATTAAACTTAGGCTGATAGAGCAAGTAAAATTCTTCACGTTCCAATGCAACACGCAAATTGTTTTCCAAACTAAGTCGGTGCTGGGCCTGCTGTGTAAAACTTATATTATAGAACTGGCTATTATCGTGCCCATCTTTCTTGGCATGATGCATTGCAGTATTTGCCTCTTTAAGCAATACCTCTGCATTGTCACCATTTTCCGGATAAAGCGCGATACCATTACTTACAGTCAATAATACATGACACTCATCTATCACAAACGGCTGACTCATTATTTCACGGATACGTTCAGCTACACCAAGGGCTTCTTCCGGTTGGTTGATATGTATGAGTACTGAAAATTCATCCCCTCCAGGTCGGGCCAATGCACTTTCATCCTGAATGATCTTGGTACGCGAAATCATGTCATAAGGACGAAACTTTTCCCGCAAACGATCTGCCGCCAGTTGCAACAAATTATCACCCGTGGGATACCCCATGGATTCATTAATAATCGCAAAACGATCTAGACCGATTGACAGCACCGCCAATCTCCCACCCTGCATCTTGGCGCGTCTGATTTCCCGATCCAGTCTATCCAGAAACGAACGGCAATTGGGCAATCCAGTCAGCGTGTCAAAATATGCTAGGTTGAAAATTTTGTCTTCGGATTCCTTTCGTACAGTAACATCACTTACTAAGCAAAGTGTTTCATCTTGATCGATAACAACAACTCTGGCCTCATAATGTTTTATACTATTTTTTATTTTTAATGAAGAAGTTACATTCTGAACTACGTTAGTTTCACGGGCTAATTTCATTGCGTTAATCAAATTTACGGCAATTTTTTCTGGCAGATTATCCGATAAATGACTGCCAATTGGTAAAGCAAGCACACCCGAATAATGTGTTTCTTCCCGGTGACCATCCAATATTAACCCTGCATTGTCCATACGGAACACTGTATCCGGAATAGCAGTCAACGCTCCTTGATTACGCGCATTGACAATGGAATGATCGGCCATATTCTGATAGGTGCGAAATAAATATTTCACGCGATGGCCAATCAAAGACCAGTTTATGGGTTTAGCAATAAAGTCAGTCGCACCGCACTCGTAAGCTTTTTCAACAGACAGCATGTCGTCCATACCTGTTACCAAGAGGATTGGCAGATCACCCCGGACTTCTTTACGCAATGCTGTTAAAACCTGAAACCCATTTAAATGCCGCATATCTACATCCAGTATCACCATATCGCTAGGATTGGCGCGAAACTGTTGCAACGCCTGCTCACCATCAGCAACAGCACTGACCTCAAATCCATATTTTTCCAGCACCGCTCGCATTAAAACAAGCGCTGTGTGCTCATCAACAGCAACCAAAATTCGCTTTGGTAACGGTATCATTGACATTAGATTTCCTTTAAACTTTGTGCAAGGCAATTAATACTTGATCTGCTCACTACGCATCTCAGAAAGCAGTGCAAGTTGCCACATAAATTGATTCCCACTGCCAAGCTCCTCTAATTGCATGCAAAAACCAGAGAGTATTTCGGCGCCGATATTCGCCACGCTTGATTTCAGTGCATGCACTGCCGGTTCAATTTGATTCATGTATTGTGGCGCCAATAAAATATAAGTTGATACAACCCGGTCATGGTGAAGCAACCCCAGCGCCAGAAAATCGCTAAGGATACGAATATCTAATTTTATTTAAAGCTTAGCCAATAACGAAAAAACAATGGATGGCAGGATATGAGCGGAGAGAAAACATCACTATCTAGTCTAGATGTCGCGATTTACTGATGTTGCTATTAAATTTCATAAAGCCAGCAATTGGTTAATCGATATTTCGGCTAAGAAAACCTACCGCAAGTAAAAATTACTATAACGGCCATCTATAGCCACGAACTTAATATTTAGCGCAAATATTATGCTTAAAAAAATCTAAAGTAATCATTTCTTCTAATCCAATTCCTTGCTCCAGAGAAAATCAGTAAAATGGCGTGCGACGATTAGCGCCCTTTTCGGCGCTAGACTTACGCCATTAATTAGGGAGATGCTTGTTGTTACACCAAACGATTTCAGGCGAGTTTTTCATGAAAGCTTTTATTTATTTACAATTAAAAGCTGCACAGAATATTCTGAATAAACAACGCCGGGAATTCACTACAGCCGACGCGCTAAATTCCGAGACCCCACATAATGTTTTTGGGAGAATAACACTCAGATTCTAAACAATATAAATGCCAGGTCCGAACCAAAAAGTAAATTTATCGTCATATAGCTCAGCGTTTAACATGTTATTCTTCAGTCAGAACTGTTCTTTGAATAGGTAAATGTTTTATTTAATACTCATTATTATTGTTGTCGTTGCCATCATCGGTCCCTCCTA
>JAJFJI010000215.1 GCA_021774205.1 Nitrosomonas sp. | reverse complement strand
TGCCGATGACCAGATGGAATTACTTAAATCCGCTTTCTCTGGAAAAACAGCAACGGTCGAGGAATTATTAGCAAAAGACATCAATCCTGATTGGCAAAATGATAAGGGCTTTACCGCGCTCATGGTTGCTTCACAATATGGCCATACTGATATTGTTAACGCGTTGCTTGATAAAAACGCCAAGCCCAATCTGCAAAACGTCGGTGGCACGACTGCACTAATATTAGCCGCCAAGAATGGCCATGAAGCAATTGTTACCGAATTATTAAAAAAAGACGCCAACATTGATCTTCAAACTAATGACGGCATTACCGCATTAATACTCGCCGCATCAGCTGGTTATGCAGCCATTATCGACGTATTATTAGAAAAAAGTGCCGATGTCAACTTGCAAACTAAAGAAGGTGTAACCGCGCTCATGGTCGCTTCACTGGAAGGTCACGCGGCAATTGTCGATAGTCTACTTGCGAAAAATGCCAAAGTTGAGATACAGGCTGCAGACAACACCACTGCACTATACATGGCTGCTCGCAATGGACATGCAACAATTATAGAGACATTATTAGCCAAAAATGTCCCTATCAACCTGCACGCATTAAACAACAACACGGCTTTAATTATTGCGTCTCAAAACGGACATACAGCAGCCGTCAAAACATTATTAGAAGAAGGTGCTGAGACTGATTTACAAGACAATAATGGCGCCAGCGCACTAACCCTGGCCGCACTACATGGTCATCAAGAAATTGTTGAAATGTTGCTGGAGAAAGGTGCAAATGCTGACCTGCAAGCTAAAAATGGATTTACTCCCCTGATCCTGGCTGCACAGAATGGTTATCCAAAAATTATTAATCTTTTACTAAATAAAGGTGCAAAAATTGACCTAAAAAACGAAGATGGCGTTACAGCACTGATGTGGGCTGCGCTTCATGGCCATGAAGCTGCAGTGAAAATATTGCTGGCAAATGGCGCAAATCCGGATATGAAGAGCAACACCGGAAAAACTGCGCTGGAGATGACAAAAGATCCTTCCATTACGGAGCTACTCAAAGTAGCAACAACGGGATAGGAAATAGAAAAGTGAAATGGCACGATTAACCACCAGTAACTTGGACCAAATAAAAGACGAAGGGTAGCTAAAATGCCCCTTCGTATAAAATGAGAAAAATCCTTCAGAATCGTTACTGTTTATGCTATCCGAATTGAAAATGCAAGCGAACCACACTGGAAAAATCCGAAGATCTCATAACCTGCTTGGTGCGATTCAAATGGCTTTGGCTGGCGAATTCAACTCCACAAAAGGATTGAGAAGTACGCTATAAACCAAGTAAGTCTGTAAGACAGCCAAGAGATCCAGTGGATTTGGCCTTCTGGCAAAAGAATAGGATACTTAATGTAAACGTAACTAATGACACTAACAGCAACCTAACGGGAAGTTTCAAATCTTCTTGATCCGAGAAAAGAGGTTCTGCCTCATCCAGCCTTATTCCGGACATGTCAGGGACTTCGTTTTTTGCCGCCTCACGTCTCTGTCCTGCTTTCCTAGTATTAGACGGTGAGCTCTGTTCTTTTTCCCTGGCGATAGATGATGAGGATTGTTCTTTCTTAGTACGCGGCGCTGTTTCGTGAACCGACTCATCGGTTGCTGAAAGTAATTCCTGACTTTTTCTTTCTTTATCTTTCAGCGAAATAATGTAATGAAAAACATCTGTTATCAATCCTATTCTCTGCGTGGCCTCATAAACATCCTGTGCGTCAACGATTGGCTTTTTTTGTTCATAAGCAACGTCAAATGATCTGTCACACAACGCGTTGATCATGCGCGGTGTTCCACCGACATTAAATGCAATCGAGAGTGCCTCCCATCCCGTATCTGAAATGAGAGCGGGAGTACCGCCGGCCACTTGAATGCGATGCGAAACATATTTACGAATTCCATTGATATCCAACTTCCCCAGCGTTTCGAGTGTAGCGATTCGCTGTTTAAACGGTTCCATCTCTGGCTTGTTTATCATTTCCAAGAATTCTTCTTGACCCAGGAGCAACAACTGAATAAGTTTAATTGGTCCTTCTTCAAGATTGTTCAGCAAACGGACGCCATTGATAACATCTTCTGACATCAAATGGGATTCATCTAAGATGACTAGGCACTTGTTTCCTTCAGAATTGACCTTTAAAAGTGCATTTCTAACGTCCCTCATGACAAAGGTTTTCTCAGATGACGATGGCTGCAATCCAAGTTCTTGGGCGAGAAACAAATAGAGGTCAGTACTGTTTGCAGGCGGCTCAGCCATCCATATTAATCTGATATTTTCAGAAAAATCGGATTTTATCATCTGGCTGAGGGTTGTCTTGCCAGAACCGATCGGTCCGGTTACAACAATTAAACCTCTACCACTCTGCAGAGACCCGGATATCTGTTTACGTATACGAAAATAATTCCCTTTGTCATAAAAAAACAGCGGGTCCGGCACATTCTCGAATGGGAGTTTATTGAGGCCAAAGTGCTTTGTATACATATGTACTAATTCTCCCCTTCTTCAGGTACAAGCTTTACCTCAACCCTGCGGTTTTTTGCTCTACCCTCTTCTGAATAGTTGACGTCTATCGGACGGGTGTCCCCATAACCAATTACTGACATTTGGTCGAGTGATATACCATGACGGACCAATATATTCGCAATGGCCCTTGCTCTGAGTAATGACAAGCCCATATTGTCCGTGTACCTCATACCCGGGAAAGATCTTATCCGAGTATTGTCGGTATGACCTTCTATTATGACGCGGCTGCCAGGAGATGCTGATATTTCTTTAACCAAACTTTCTACCATAGAAAAATCAATGTCATTGATGACATCCCCCCCAGAACTAAACGTCCCTCCACCAAAGACCGCCAAGGTCCGAGGCCTGTTTTCACCCTCGTTAGTTTGATCGCTTTCAAGGGTCTTCTCTTCCTCTATTGGCCTGTTTTCATCATCGGTAGTTACAATATCTTCAGGGACCTGTTCTTTTGTTGTGAGTTGATCCTCAAGCCGGGCAATGGTCGCCTGTAAATCTGCAACCAGGGCTGTGCTGGCATCCTGATTTTCGGCCAATTTTTTTACCACACCGTCTGACTCAGGCGTTACGTCTTCCCACTCGTCTTGAAAAGAAATTTTCTGAGAGGGAAGTCCTAGTGCCTTAAATGTAATAATCACTGATAAGGTAAAAAATATAACAGACAGTCCCAAGATAATGAAACGCATAATTATTGTATTCATTTAATATATAAGTTTAGTTTACATTAGGACTTAAGATGATATTTCAACGTATAGAAGCCATTTGCAGAGCTATATCGCAATTGCGAATCTGCAAATGCAACACTATCTTTTCAAAACAAAGTGACAAGAGATAGAAATTGCCTTGAAGGGGACATTTGCACTGTACTTAAAGTTTAGATTATAGCAAGACCATATAAGTGTTGCTCACAGTTTAGCGAACAACATTTGCATTAACTATACGATTCTACCTTTCAAAGGTGGCATCATCAATAAGTATAAATGATTGGTCATTAAATCATAAGCATGTAAATCAGACTAAAACTAAAACTTCAGGCAGAGATCCTTTAGTTTCCTCAAATAAAATTGATGGTCTTTTTCTCCAAAAATATTAGATTTCTGTTTAACACCTTACGCTAATGTTGCAACTACCCAAGAATATAAAAAAGGTGGAAATCTAGCCATATTTTCATTTTCTAATTTGCCTGATCAAGCGTTAGTATCGCTGAGTCATACAAAACTGTCGAACCTGTCACATCACAGTCGCGGCAGCTACGCTTCATCTGCATCACCTCAGCAGCGGATTATCGAATATACACTCACTGTACTGCGACAGCTGTCTCAGCATCGCTTGGCTTGAGTTCTGCTTGCGTCTCGTCCAGATGAAGCAGCAGAATTCGCTTCACTTCGGCAATCGTATCCGGATGCTTTAAACTCGAGTGCCCCGCGTGAACATAGTTTACAGAATCAGCACCTTCAATACTTGAGCTGGGATAGACGACGATGCCGTCAGAGCTGCCTTCAACTTCTTCTGCATCTCTGATACCGATAATCGAATGATAGGGTACCCCCTCACGCACCGGCAAATCCGCAAGCGCTTTTAGGAATGGATTTTCTTTTGACAATTGATCGATGCTTGTCGCAGGCTTGGTGATCGGGCCTTTTTGCTCGAAACTCAAATTATCCAAGTTAAGGGTCACTACATCCAAGACGCCGCGCGAAAAGCTCTGAGGCAATGATATCAGTCGTGAACCAAGACGCCCGATAAAATTATCCGCAATGGGACTGCCGCGATGAGGAGTAGCAATAAATATTGCGCGACTAATATAGGGAACCGGTTCGAAGATTAATAAGTCTTTGACAGACTGACGCTCCTCCTCATTGTTGACCTTCATCTCCTCCGGCGTAACAGTCAGAAAAGCGTCCCATACCTGCATTCCCGAATCGGTAAGCATTGCTTTAGTCAACAGCCCCCCCATACTGTGTCCGACCATCACTGTGCGATCGAACTGGGGATTGGTGTGATCCGGATCGAATTCCTCACGAAATTCCAAGAGTTGTTTTCTGAACCGCATGCTTGAATACGGCATCGGGAGCCCGGTGGGATAGGCGAAAAACAAGAATTGATAGCGCTGCCGGATGCGCTTATCCCCTCGCAGATCGTTGAACATTTGCACAAAGGTAGTCGGATAAGAAAACAAGCCGTGCACCATGATCACCGGAATTTTACCCGGGTCATAGGGCTCAAACATGACCAGCCCAAGATGCTCATCGTATTGGTCACTGTAAAAGGCGCGGATAAATCCAACGAACGGATCATTGGTGTATTCACCTTCGGCAAGAAACAGACCGAAGGTTGTAGAGAAGTCGTATTCAAGCGGAATTGATTTGTCCTTACCTTCGCTGTTCTTAGCAATAAAGTTTTCACTTTTCAGGGGATCGAAGAAATGCATCACCATATCGTACTCGCTGCCGCTACGCCCATCAGGCAACATGGCCAACAAGGCAGTAACCGGGGTGTAAAATTCAGGCTGCGGCCGGTATTTTAAAAATCCCTCTTCGCCTTCCTTATTGCTGCGCAAACCAATCAGAGCGGCACCTAAGCCCGGAACACCATAGTTGTTAACCAAGCCCTTTACTTTTAGCGCGTATGCCGACTTGAACTCGTCGAAGTACGCCGGATCAATATGGTGCGCCTTGTCATGCTGCACGCGAATGCGAAAGCTTCGTCCCAATAACTCCAGGTTCTGCTCCTCGCTCCACGGACGCTTGCGCCGTTGCCACTGAGTTACCAGTTGGGCTGTTGCCAAGTTATACATTCTGACAATTAAACGAGGATGGGGATCCACCAGCGATTCGTACCTGCCCTTTTGATAGCGTTGGAAATACTCTCGACCGGCAACACTAAGGGCGGCATAGTAGCTCATCGCTAACTTGGGCTGCTCACTTTGGTAGCGCAGACCTTCGATAAGCAGCAGCTCTACTAGCGCAGCAACATAATTTCTTTGATCACTGCTATCGACGCGATCCCACAGCAGCTTAATAGCCGCATTTCGATTCTCACGATACAATCCGTCGAGATTGAGCAGCCGAAGCTGCTGCAAGGTGTATTCGCTCGCTCGTTTTCCAGTAAGTCCAGCGTGAGCACGATCCAAATATGCCTCAGCAGGATCCTGCTGGCGTACGCTGTAAACGGAACACGCGGCGGTCGACAGCAACAGGATGAACACCGGAATAATTCGTAACATCATCTCATACACGCCTATCCTCATATACCGATAATACATCAAGTCCGACCTTTCTCGCCCACAGAAGCGCCACCTCCTCGAGCCTGGACGCTGCCTCGAGACGAGCAAACAATTGTTTTCCCCACTGACGAGCGTTCCAAAAAAGGATTGTTTCAGGCACAGATTGCACAAAATTCCAAAAGTTTCGGTACATTTTGGAATTTCAAGCTAATAAAGGCCAATGGAAATCATCAGCTCAATATTGAAGAGAGCCGAAAAAGACAGACAATGGTTTGAAATCAGGTGGGTTCGGACAAATCAAAGTTCTATGCAAGTGATCACGGCTGTGTACGAGTGGGCAAACCAAGATGGTTTAGAATCTTGGTGATCACGCTGCATTCCAGAATAGCAGCGATGATTTTCATATTCCCCTCAGTGCAGACATTGTTCGATTTCAATATCAAACACCCATTCTAGCAAACGCACCCAACTGATGCGCACGGAAGCCAAGGAATGTGATACATCGTCATGCCGTATCTGATTTGTTATTTTTGTTCCGTTTGCTGTCAGGAATAATTTTGCTGCACAGCATCGCATTCGGCGTGAGTACACCATGGAACCGGGTCAGGTTGAGTCTGGGGCGGGGGACCAGAGCGGCGAGTCATGCGATGAAGTTCAAGAAATCGAGGCGACTTGGGTAGAGCCGACACGAACGAAAAGCTTACAATCCCAAACCACCTGTGCCTCTTCCCGCCTCCGGGGTGTCGTGCCGCTGTGATCACTCCTTCGCCGGCACCGCTTCGATCCAATCGCAGCGCTCTAGGATCATCGGTGCCATAGCTTCGCGGTCGAGACCCTGGGTAATCAGGGCAATGACTCGCTCATCGTTATCGTACTCCAAATGCGCGGTCATGGGATTCGCGAATTCCCCCATCCCCAGCAAGCTAGTGGCCGGAGCAATGTTCAGGATCACGTTGGTCAGGGTGGGACACAAGCGCGAGTCCATGTGGACGTCGAGAAACTTCGCAGGAATGGCGTAGCTAAACAGATCGTTGGGGTCACTGAAAGCGACAACGCGTGTTTCCTGAAACAACCGTTCGTCGGCTCTGGGGGAGTCAGGGCGGCAGATAGCGTCAATCTGGCCGTACACCTCAGGTGCCGCCTGCCCCAGCTGTAGCAGGGGAATCTGATTGGAGAGCATGATGACGGAAATACGTATGTCCTGCAGCGCGCGCGCGCGAGCCCTCTCTTGAAAATCTGGCGTCTCTTGAGCCTTGACCGCAATGGTCTGAAGTGCGTCGACGGTGATGCGGCTACCTAGACTGTGGGTGATGAAAACGAATTCGTCGTCCAGATGATCCAAGCTGATGGGGGCAAGCCCAACGCAGCTGTGTCTGTCTCCACTCGGCAGTCCGCTCCAGTCCTCGCTCATCATCCAGCAAATGGATTGTCCCACTGCAAATTGGATCGGTTTCCGGAATCGGCCGTTGTACATGAGCACATCGGGTACCGTGTCGTTGACGAAGCGTTTCATCTTGTCATTGAACCCGGCGCGACGAAACGAATACTCACCCGCATTATCGAAGGTGATCGTCTGCTTCTCGGCCTCGACAATCGAGTCCCAGGTAAGTTCGTAGAAGAGCATCTCTTGAACGCCTGCCTGGTCGAGATAGCGGGTCACCCGAAGGACCCCTAGATCCTGCCCAGCCATTTTGGTGCTGGAAAGCTGGAACTCCTTGAACTTCTCCTGAACACGGTCGAGAGACATGGCCCCGGCGATGTTCTCGGCCATCCGAGTCGAGTACCCCGGCACATGGGATCCGATGCCATGAACCATCATGACCTTTAGGACCGAACGTTCGCTGCGTCCTTTTGCAGCCGCGCGTTCTTGAAGCGCTATCGCCTCCAGGGTTCCCGGAAACGCCCGACCGCGGATCCAGCACTGTCGTATGTCCTGCTTCTCGCCCGACTGCAGCACGGCTTCACCAAAACCCTGACCTAGGCTCGCGCACCCGGTGAAGGAAGCAAGCAACAGAAACATCAGCGGAACCCAAACCCATCGGCGGAAATCAAGTCTCATAGTCAGAAATCTCCTCCTCGTTTCATGGGGACTTTGCAACACCCAGCGGGAATCCGGTGACAAACTCGAAAGTCTCCGGCTCCACCTTGGTGTATAGGAAAAATAAAAGTACGGGAAACCGGAAGGAGTGTCAACCAGATCAGCAAGTAAACATAGATTCTCAAAGCTTGTACCTGATCAGCAGAAAAATATTGGATTTAGCTCATTTTTGCCTTTCAGGTGAAAGGCGGCTAAGAGAAAAGTTCAGCTTAATCATGAAGAAAGTTATAAAAAAAGAACCTGGAATCAGACGGGCTCGAAAAAATCAAAGACCTGTGAAAGTGATCGAGGCAGTGCTCAATGTCGATATCAAACACTCGCTTCAACAAACGCACCCAATTGATACGCACAGAAACCGACGAATGCGACACACCGTCATTCGCATCTGAACCATTACTTTTTTTACCCGTCATTCAGAACATTCCGCAGGACTCTCTAATATAATCCAAGAAAAATTACATGACTGCTATAATCGACATCAAGAAATTGAATAAGCAATGAAAATATTAGACTTCTCGTATACATGAAAGATGCATTTAGTAATATACTGCATAGTTTTGCGCTGAACCTAACGCCACAGCACGTCATTGTCAAGGGTGACTATTGCCCACGCAAGCTGCTTGCGCAGTAATGTTATTTCTCAGCGCAACTGTGTTCAACTGATTTTTTCTAGGGCAATCCTGCCTGATACAGTCGCCATCTCTTTGATACTTGCATGAGTTTAATCAATAAGCCAATGGCCAAGAAGCCAAACGCTAATCCTTTGCCACCAAAACTTGGCAGATTACTGCGCGAATCAAGCTGGTTATTGCTCGTAGGCGCTGCACTTTATCTTTTCCTGATATTTTATAGT
>JAJFJI010000214.1 GCA_021774205.1 Nitrosomonas sp. | reverse complement strand
CGATCTTCACGATTCAGTCGTTGTACGACCTCAAAAAATGCCTTGAGTTTCGCTGCACCATCCAAACCTGATATATCCGGCGCTTCCTCACCCACTTGTTTATAAACTTGGGCTAACGCCGAACCACCTAGGCGATTTTTTCCTGCACCCAGATCAATCAGTATTAATTCAGTCTCTTCACAATCGGTCCTTAACTGTGGGGTAAGTGTCTTGCGTGTATCAGCAACCCGGGCAAACGCAGAAATAATTAAAGAAAGCGGTGCAATGACTTCTTTCTTATATTTTGAATGCTTATCAAGCTGCGTTTCTTCCCACGAAGTTTTCATCGACATTGAATCTTTCCCGACCGGAATACTGATCCCAAGTTGTGGGCAGAATTCCATGCCAACAGCATAAACGGCATCATACAAGTTTGTGTCTTCACCCGCATGCCCAGTCGCTGCCATCCAGTTTGCGGACAGTTTAATTTCACCGATTTTTTCAATCGATGCCGCAGCAATGTTGGTAATCGCCTCACCCACCGCCATGCGTGCAGCCGCCGCAGCATTAATTAATGCGACTGGTGCGCGCTCACCAATTGCAAAAGCCTCGCCTAGATAGGTTTGATACCCCATCAAGGTGACCGCGACATCAGCCACTGGAATTTGCCAGGGGCCAACCATCTGATCACGCGCCGTCATGCCGCCAACGGTACGATCACCAATACTGATCAGAAACGTTTTATCGGCGACCGCTGGCAATTTCAATACTCGATAAAATGCATCTTTAATATTCAATGCCGCTGTATTAAACGGCGTTAGGAATTTTTTAAGGCGCTTCACATCCCGGGTCATTTTGGGCGGCTTACCCAGTAACACTGACAAGGATATATCAACCGGCCGCGTGTTATCTTGCTGATCAATCACCACCAGTTGTTCTTCGGCGGTTGCTTCACCAACCATAGCAAATGGACAACATTCCCGTTCACAGAGTTCTTGAAACAAATTGAATGATTCAGGCCGGATTGCCAGCACATAACGTTCCTGCGCCTCGTTACTCCAGATTTGCATGGGCGACATGCCAGATTCTTCCGAGGGAATGTCACGCAGATTAAAACGCCCACCTCGTCCTGAATCATGTACCAATTCTGGAAATGCATTGGACAAGCCACCCGCACCAACATCATGTATAAATAAAATTGGATTAGGCTCGCCGTTGCTTTCCATCTGCCAGCAACGATCAATAACCTCCTGCGCGCGCCGCTCCATTTCTGGATTGCCGCGTTGCACGGAATCAAAATCCAGATTCTCCATATTCACGCCGGTATCCATACTTGACGCTGCACCCCCCCCCAAACCAATCAACATACCTGGGCCGCCAAGTTGGATGAGTAACGCGCCCGCCGGGAATTTTTCCTTAACGACATGTTGCGCGGAAATTTGTCCGACACCACCTGCTAGCATGATGGGCTTGTGATAACCGCGCATCTCATCCGCGACTAATTCCTCATAGGTACGAAAATAGCCAGCAAGATTAGGCCGCCCAAATTCGTTATTAAATGCTGCCCCGCCAATGGGGCCTTCCAGCATGATTTGCAAAGCAGAGGCAATACGTGACGGTTTACCATAAGTATGCTCTCCATCACCCTGTTGTCGATATTTTTCCCAAGGCTGAATAAATCCGGGAATATTTAAATTAGAAACAGAGAACCCGTTCAATCCTGCCTTGGTCTTTGCGCCCCGGCCGGTTGCGCCTTCATCGCGAATCTCTCCGCCGACACCTGTGGCAGCCCCAGGAAAAGGCGAAATAGCGGTCGGATGATTATGCGTTTCCACTTTCATGAGCAGATGCGTCAATTCTTCTGCAAATCGATACCGATGTCTTTCGTCCGGATAGAAACGAGCAATATGGGCACCCTCGATGATGGAAGCATTGTCGGTATAGGCCACTAGGGTTCCTTCAGGGTGCAATTGATGCGTATTACGTATCATTGCAAAAAGCGATCGTTGTTGGGGCTTTCCATCGATTATCCAATCAGCATTAAAAATTTTGTGCCGGCAATGTTCAGAATTGGCTTGAGCGAACATCATCAGTTCTGTATCAGTTGGATTACGTTCGGCACGTGCAAAATTACTAACAAGATAATCAATTTCATCGGGTGATAAGGCAAGACCCATTTCGCTATTGGCTTTTCGCAATGCTAGAATGCCACCTGTTCGTATATCTACCGTTTTGAACGGTATAGGCTCAACATGACGAAACAACTTTTCCGCCGCATCAAACGATTCAAATACTGCCTCGGTCATGCGATCATGAATATTCGCGATCAGTCTATCCTTGGCCCCAGTAGAAAGCGTCTTCACTGTTTCGATATAATAGGCAACACCCCGCTCCACACGCTCAACAGCTTCTAGTCCACAATGACGGACAATATCAGTCGCTTTCGATGACCAGGGGGAAATCGTCCCTGGCCGTGGCAGAACCAGCATTAATCCACCGGCAGGCTTAACCGATTGCTGCGCCGGACCATATTCAAGCAGCTTTTTAAGAACCACTATTTCGTCTTGTAGCAAATCACGCTTTAATTCACAGAAATGCCAATATTCAGCATAAATATGAGAAACTTGTAAACTACTGGTATTAATTGCGCCGGTTAATTTCTCCAGACGAAAAGAAGAAAGCGCGCTGTCGCCACGGAGTCGAAGCATTCGAGATCAGTTAGAATAAATGTAAACACAGCAATTTTACACGAGAAGATAACCTCCCGACGCCATAACCAATGAAACAACCAAACATGAAACACGCTAACCCCGTCTACCTGACTGAAGAAATTCGAAAAATTGAGAAAATCGTTGCCGCATGTCCCAATCCACCAAAACTGATGGAAAAGGCGGGATTGGCCGCAGCACACGTTGCCGCAGAAAAATTGCTAACCAGAAATATAAACAAGGTATTGATACTTGCCGGGCCGGGTAACAATGGCGGCGATGCATTGGTGGCCGCACGTTATCTAAAACAATGGCAGTTTTTGGTTACCCTGGTGTTTACTGGCATCCGCGAGCGGTTATCCAATGATGCACAACAGGCGCTGGATGCATGGTTAACCGCTGGCGGAGAAATAAGCAGTCAAATACCAACCAACGAAAAATGGGATGCGGTCATTGACGGGTTATTCGGCATTGGTCTGAGCCAACCAAAAGCACGTAACCTCGACGGAAAATATCTCGATCTAGTGAATACCGTCAATGAAATGAATTTGCCGGTTTTGTCGCTGGATGTACCCAGTGGCCTGGGAAGCGATAATGGCTGCGTCTATGGAACAGCAGTACGGGCAACACTCACTGTCACGTTTATTGGATTAAAGCCTGGCCTGCTGACCAATGATGGCCCCGAAAATTGCGGAGAAATAATAGTGCGCGAGCTGGAGCTTGATGTGCCTGCGCTCCTCCCATCTCACACATGGACCATTAATCAGGCCTCGGTGCAGTGCTTATTACCATCGCCCCGTCCTGCCAACAGCCACAAAGGAACGTTTGGCAGCATTGGAATACTCGGTGGATCAACAGGTATGGTTGGTGCAGCGCTACTAGCAGGCAAAGCTGCATTAAAACTAGGCGCTGGTCGCGTCTATCTCGGTTTGATTGCGCATAATGCGTTAGCAATCGATCCCACGCAGCCGGAATTAATGCTGCGAACACCCCATGAATTATTTAAGCTTCAGCATCTGAGTTGCCTAGTCATTGGACCAGGTCTCGGGATAGAATCAGATACCGATACTTGGCTAGATTGCGCACTCGGCACAAAACTGCCACTTGTACTAGATGCCGATGCATTAAATAGAATTGCTGCCCATAGCCAACTTGCTAAAAAACTGCAACTACGCCAGTATCCAACCATTATAACGCCGCATCCTGCCGAAGCGGCGCGCCTATTAAACGAAGATACAGCAACCATACAAAATGACCGCATGACCGCAGCGACAAAACTGGCGCAATACTATCACTGTTATACCGTGTTAAAAGGTACGGGTAGCATTTGTGCCTCACCTGGAAACAAACGTTATATTAATTGCAGTGGAAATCCCGGCTTGAGCAGCGCCGGAACAGGGGATGTCCTGTCAGGTATGATTGGCGCATTATTGACACAAGGTTTACACGCGGAAAATGCATTATTGCTAGGTGTTTATTTGCACGGCGCAGCAGCTGATGCACTACTGGAAAAACAGGGTGGCCCAGTAGGAATGACCGCGTCAGAAATTATCAATGCTGCACGCAACTTGTTAAATAAATGGATATACTGTTCTCC
>JAJFJI010000213.1 GCA_021774205.1 Nitrosomonas sp. | reverse complement strand
GCTCTTTGCCTTTATCATGATGAAGCAATTTGACGTATGGGCGAATCTAATGAGTTTGGGAGCTATTGACTTCGGAATTATTGTTGATGGCACGGTGATTATAGTAGAACGCACCGTATATGAAATTCAAAAACAAATTAAAGCCGGGAAATTCGATATAGACCAGAACGTCATGGATAAAATTGCCTATAAAGCTGGCAGTTCTATGATGAATACCGCAATTTTTGGCCAGATGATCATACTGATTGTGTTTACGCCCATTCTGTTTCTTACCGGAATAGAAGGCAAAATGTTTCAGCCTATGGCCTATACATTCAGTTTTGCGATGCTGGGGGCAATTATCCTTTGCCTAACTTATGTTCCTATGATGTCAGCCTTGCTTTTGAAGCCCGTGAGAAACAGAAAGAATTGGTTTGGAAAGCTTGAGCGATGGTTTGAGAAAGTCGGTGATAAAATTTTTTAGTGGCATTTTGCGTGCTTATCTACCATTGCTCAGAAGTGCACTACGATTCAAAGCAATAGTCATTATTATGGCGGTTGCGCTGCTGGGAACAGCCGGTTTTACGCTTTCCAAAATGGGTGGCGAGTTTATACCTCAGTTAGATGAAGGCGACATCGCCATGCAAGCACTTATCAGGCCTGGTAGTGGATTGAGTGAAGCCATTGATGTTTCTATTAAAATAGAAAATATTTTGCTGAGAAATTTTCCTGAAATAAAAACTGCTGTAGCCAGAATTGGTGTGGCAGAAATCCCCACAGATCCTATGCCAATGGATATAGCGGACATGTTCATTATTCTGGAAAAAGACATGGACAAATGGACTTCTGCCAAGTCAAAAGATGAACTTGTTGAAAAAATTAAAGAAATGCTTGATAACAAGCTAGCTGGGGTCAACTTGGTTTTCAGTCAGCCAGTAGAATTGCGTTTTAATGAATTATTAACGGGTGTTCGGGAAGATGTGGCCGTAAAGTTATACGGCGAAGACATTGATGTACTGGCACAAAAAGCAGAAGAAATAAGTCAAATCATTCAGACCATACCGGGTGTGGGGGATGTAAATCCTGAAAGGACTTCCGGCTTGCCTCAAATTACCGTGCGCTATAACCGCGAAAAAATTGCTCAATACGGGGTGAATATTGATCAGTTGAATCAATATGTAAGCTCGGCATTTGCCGGCGGTGTGACCGGAGTGATTTTTGAAGGAGAGAAACGCTTTGAAATGGTCATACGTTTTGATGAAGCTCACCAAAAAAGTATTGAAGATTTGCGCGCTCTTTTTATCGATCTACCGGACGGCACCCAGGTTCCTCTCAAGGAAGTCGCTGATATTAACTATGCACCGGGTCCGATGCAAATATCTCGTGAAAATACGTCCCGAAGGACTTATGTCGGCGTGAACACCAGAGGGCGTGATGTAGAGTCTGCGGTGATGGATATTCAGAAGAAACTAGATGCTGAACTAGAATTGCCACCCGGCTATTACATTACATACGGTGGAGAGTTTGAAAATCTGCAAAAAGCCAAGAGCCGATTAGCCATTGTGGTGCCAATTGTACTATTCCTAATTTTCATATTGCTATATTTTGCCCTGAAGTCGGTTTCCCAATCGATCATGATTTATACAGCCATTCCTTTAGCAGCAATAGGCGGTGTATTCGCCCTTTGGCTACGAGATATGCCTTTTAGTATTTCAGCAGGGATTGGTTTTATTGTGCTATTTGGCATTGCCGTACTTGATGGATTAGTTTTAATAAATCGATTCAACACGTTAAAAGAAGAAGGAATAACCTGCATTAGGGAACGAATTCTTACCGGAACCAAAGAAAGAATCAGACCTATTTTACTGACAGACGCGACCGACATTTTCGGGTTCTTACCAATGGCATTATCCATATCGGCAGGCGCTGAAGTACAACGTCCATTGGCTACCGTCGTCATTGGTGGTTTATTCACTGCTACCCTACTTACCCTTGTGGTGCTTCCGGTACTTTACGCTTTTGTGGAGAGCCGAAGTAATAACAAGAAAAGCTTTAAGCGCCCCAACACAAACACATTGCGTGTATTAATTGTATGTGGCGGGCTGGCGGGTATTCTACTTAGTGCTGCCTCTACAGTGAAAGCGCAATCACAGCCGTTAGACAAACTGCAAACGATTACTTTGGAGCAAGCCAGGGAGCGGGCTGTCAAAAATTACCCTAGAATACAATCAGCTAGACTAGAAATTGAAAGCCAAGAGGCCCTGAAGAAAACCGCTTGGGATATCGGCAGAACCACGTTTTTCACTGGAAAAGAAGAAGCAGGCAATGGTTCAAGCGGCGTTCAATCACAAGGTATTCAGCAGCGACAAATCGATGTGTTTGGTATTGCCCCGAGGTTGCAGCTGCAGAAAGAGCGGGTTACGTTGGCTGAGAACGCGCTTAACCTTTCTGTAATAGAAGTAGAGCGTGAAGTAAGCCGGGCTTGGGCGATGGCATATGCCACTAAAAATAATTATCAAGTTTACAAGCGGCTGAATTCTATTTTTACGGATATCGAACGAGCTGCCCGCATAAGGCTTGAAGTAGAGGCAACCTCAAAACTGGAATACCTGGCAACTTCAAATCAGGGCAATCAAGTACAGATACAAAAAGAACAAACTTATCGTGATTACTTGAGTGCGCTTCAACAATTGAATCTATGGTTTGTCGACGATGCGCTGTTCACCGTACCAGATATTCCTCCGGATCAGCTTGATAGTCCATTAAACTTTGTTACAGATTCGCTGGATAGCCACCCTGCACTCAATGTTTCCAAACAACAGTTAAACGTAGCGGATGCTGCCATCACAGAGAGACGCGCGCAGTTTTTACCCAAATTTAATTTGCAGTATAGCCGACAGGAAATTGCCGGCCAGTCAGGGTTTTATCAGTTTCAGGCAGGCATCCAAATCCCTTTGTTTTTTGGTCCGGAGCTGGGCAGGGCACAATCATCAAAAATTCAACGCACAATTGCCACCCAAAATCTGCAACAAACCCAAATGGAGCTAAACGCGGCTTATCAGAGTATTCGTGAACAGTATGTCAAGTGGCTGAACTCGTGGCAATACTACCGGGATACGGCGCTTCCTATGGCCAGGGAGCAGCAAACCGGCGCAGTTTTTGCCTATGAGGAAGGTGCCATAGACTATGTAACGTTTTTACAAAACATGAGAGAGGCGATACGAATTGAAGTCGATTCATGGAATGCTTTTGGCAATTATTTGGATAGCCGCTACCAGCTGGAATACTTCTTAAAAACATCGAATTAATACGAAGCCCAAACAGATAAAGAGTAAATGACAATGAAAAAGCACGCCTTATACCTACTTGCCTTGATATTAACCATATTTTTCTTTACCGGTTGTAGTGACAAATTAACTGACAACAGTGATTTAGGAGAAGGTAAAAATCAAGAAAACAAAAAAGAGGATACCCACAAAGGGCATGCTCATGAAGATCATGGCGAAGAAGGGCTGGGTACTGTGCATCTATCAGCATTAAAGTTTAATAGTCTCGGTATCAAGGTGGATACTTTGCCCACACGTTCTCTATCAGGTGTAGTAGATGTCAATGGCAGGTTGGCATTGTTTCCCCAGCATAAAGCCATAGTTACGGCTATTTTAGGAGCCAATGTAACGGCTATTAAAGTAATAGAAGGAGAGAAAGTAAAAAAAGGCCAAATACTGGCTTACCTTTCACACCCTAATCTAACGAATCTCCAAACCGCTTACATAAGAACCTATAACCAAATGCAATATCTGGAGAAAGAATTTGAGCGTCAAAAAAGGCTTTATGATGAAGGAGTAAGCTCAGGAAAGATTTACCAACAAACGAGAGCCGATTACAGAGCTATTAAAGGTGACGTAAAAGGATTTGAAGCACAACTGGAACAATTAAGCATTAATGTGAGAAAAATTAGAGATGGGAACATCTATAAAACTGTTCCGGTGGTAAGCCCTATTGATGGCAACATTAAAAAAGTATTGGTACAAATAGGCCAGTTTGTAAACGCCCAGGCAGAAATACTCAGGATCATAAATATTGATCATGTACATGTCGATCTGATGGTTTTCGAGAAAGATGCCAATAAGGTAAGAAAAGGTCAAAAGGTATCATTTACAGTGGAATCGGTTCCGGGTAAGACTTTATCTGCCAAAATTTTTTCAGTGGGCAAAAATTTTGAGCAAAACCCTAGGATAGTTCATGTACATGCGGAAATCGATCAAAAAGAGTTTCTTCTTATTCCAGGAATGTATATCAATGGAAAAATTTTTACAGAAAGTATGTCAGTAATAGCCCTGCCAGAAGAAGCCATTATTGTGGAGGAAGGTAAATCTTACATTTTTATGGCGGAAGTACACCAGGAAGACGGAAAAACGGGATGGATGTTTGAGCCTATTGAAATCAAAACGGGTGCCTCTGATGAAGGCTGGGTGGAAATCAATCTGCTAGAGCCATTTCCTAAAGGCGCCCTGGTGGCCTGGAACAATGCCTATTACCTGATCGCGGAAATGAAGAAAAGCGAGACATCGCACGAGCATTAAAGCTCCATTTACAACAATCCACTATAATAATCCTAAAGGTAATTTATGCATATCAGAAAGAGTTTTGGTATTAAAAAGGTTATCGTATGGACAAGACGCGATATTTATATATTTGCCATTATTGCGACCGTTCCAACGGTAATCTATGAAGCCTTTCATTTCCAGTGGTTGGCATTGCCTTGGTTGCCCATGGCAATTATCGGCACAGCTGTGGCTTTCATTATCGGTTTCCAAAATAACGCCACATACAACCGTTTGTGGGAAGCACGAAAGATTTACGGAGCTATTGTAAATTCAAGTCGAACATGGGGAATGATGATAAAAACATTCATTTCCAACAAATACACACAACAACCTTTGTCGGATTGCGAACTCAAAGCAGTACATCGCAGACTTATTTATCGCCATGTTGCATGGCTTACCACCGCATTACGTCATCAATTACGTCAGCCACGCGAATGGGAAACAATGGATAAAAATTATAATATTGAATACAAGAAATTTTTCATCGTTCCAGAGCATGAAATAAGCTTGGAAGATGATATTACACCTTACTTATCTGCTGTAGATAAAGAATGTATTTTGAGCAAACAAAACCGAGCTGCACATATTATCAGTGCTCAGGCAGAAGACCTTAAAGTACTATTTAACAAAGGGTTGATAGATAATTTTCGTCACATAGAATTGCAGAGGATTTTGTCTGTTTTATATGAACATCAGGGTAAATGCGAGCGCATTAAAAATTTTCCGTATCCACGTCAATACGCAACGCTTAACCTCTATTTTGTATGGCTGTTTTGTATCCTATTACCTTTTGGAATGATACCAGAGTTTGAAAAACTTGGGCATTATATGACCTGGTTTACTATTCCTTTTTGCGTGTTGGTCTCGTGGATATTTCGTACCATGGATAAAATAGGTGAATCAAGTGAAAATCCTTTTCAGGCAGGAGCAAATGATATTCCTATTACAGCACTTAGTCGTACCATTGAAATTGATCTTCGCGAAATGTTAGATGAGATGGACTTACCAAAACCTATAGAAGCGAAAAATGGTATTTTGATGTAGAGATATTAATTATCTGTATTAGCTCATATATGATCCGCCCCGTATTGCAAGAAAAGATTCGTTTTCTACAAAAAAGAATAATGCCTATGAATCATTTCAGTTTGCTGCTTTTTTAGGCCTAAATTTTGTTTTATAGCGTTATTTTGATGGAATTTTTATCTATTTATGCATTTTACTGAAAACTGTATAGAGGCATAAAAAAATAATGCGTCCAATAGTCAAAATAACCTAGATAGAAAGTGGGGAGATTCCCCACTGTTTTAACTCTGATTCTGAGAAAATGAGGAAGCCGAAACCAAGTGGTGATATGAATTACAAGGAATTTCTCCCACTTTCCCCGTTCTCCCCACTACTTTTTTAAAGGGTCGAAATAAAGCAGAAAATAAATGTGTAAAATTTAAGTTGCTTTTCTGAATATTGGAACAACACTTGCACCTTCTTCCAGCGACTGCAAATAATCCGTCCAGTGTTGCATCATTTTTCTCCGTTCATCTAAATATTGTGCATAATTATAAGCCGCCCTTACGCGATTCCCTTCAACATGTGCTAGCTGTCTTTCAATTGCATCATCATCCCATCCTTGTTCATTTAGTATCGTACTTGCCCACTCACATTTATCAAAGTAAACATCGTTCCATTCAGCCTTACGCAGCTCACCAGGTCGAACGAAAAGCATAGGAACAAGCTTTAATGCAGAACGAGTAAGGAATGTTCCTTTGTAACTTTGCAATGCTCGCAGCAATTGCCCAATTTCTTTTGGATCGGTAATGCTCGCAAAAAGCTTGCTTTTATATGGTGGCAATGCCCCTTTAAGATCACCGGATGGGTCACGTTCAGCCCGTTTTGTTGCGACAGCATAACGAAAAACAGTTCCACAATACCCAAGCACTCTGTGCGCTGTTTCTAGTGCACCACGTTCTTCAATCCTGCATACCACAGCTAGTAATTCGGGTGGCGTTATTTCTGCAATCGGTTTATCCCCTAACCATGGATAAACATCTTTTTCCAGTGACCTGAAAACCCTCTTACTGTGCTCTCCGCTCCAATTTGGCGAATGTTTTCCAAACCATTCACGGGCAATAGATTCAAAACTGTTTTCTATGGCTTCTCTGGCTAACTGTTTTGTCTGCTTTTTAATGTTGTTTGGATCAACATCGTTAGATAATAGCTTGCGTGCTTCATCCCTGCGTTCACGCGCATCTTTCAAACTTACATCAGGATAAACACCCAGTGAAAGCACTTTCTCTTTTCTTGCATATCGGTACTTCATGCGCCAATACTTGGAGCCATTAGGATGAATAAGTAAAAATAGTCCTCTTTTATCACCTAACTTTCGCTGCTTATCTCCGACTTTGGCATTCCTGATAGCGGTATCAGTCAATTCAGTTTATCGGCTTTTTTCTTCAGGCACTGAATTATTACTAGGGGTATCTTCCATGTCTATTTGGGGGTATATAATTCCTAATTATCAAATATACCCCTATTTATACCCCCATTCTATATCGGATGCAATAGGATTTAGACGGATCAGTATGGACAGGAAAATTAAATAATTTTTTATTTATGGTGTATTGCGGATGGTATCGGACTGCTGCGGAAAGATAATTGGTAGGCGCGATTGGACTCGAACCAACGACCCCCACCATGTCAAGGTGGTGCTCTAACCAGCTGAGCTACGCGCCTGGGAAAGGCGGATTCTATCTGAAACGTGAGAAACGCACAAATTATTTTCCAACAATCGGTTAAAGTTACCCGCCCAGAAAATTCATGATCAACTTTTTGTTGGCAATATTTGCATCAGAACAATTCTACGGCCGCTTCATCATCCAGATTCCTAATCCAGACAATCGGGATTGCTTTTCAGACTCCGTCGCGCGTAATAAGCAAAACCAACCGCGCTACGCTGCGAGCGAAGTATCCAATCATGCGCCTCACGTCCCAGTTCGGGATCAATTGGCTGTATCTTCCCGACTGCAGCTGCTAATAAATGCATCCGTGCTGCCCGTTCAAACGCAATCGCCAACATGCAGGCTTCCTCGATACTGGCACATGCGATCAACAAGCCATGATGCGCCAGTAATAAAGCACGTTTGCCACCAATAGCGGCTGAGATTAATTCGCCTTCTTCATTACCAACGGGCACACCCGGCCAGTTTGGCAAAAAAGCAACGTCATCGTACAAAACACAGTTATCCATATGTGAAATTTCCAGCGGCACTTCGAGCATACTTAGCGCAGCAGTATGGACGGCATGGGTATGTATAATACACCCCACATCCGGTCTGGAACGGTATAACCATGAATGAAACCGATTGGCTGGATTAGCCATGCCGTCACCCTGCAACACTTCCAAATCCTCATTGACCAGCAAGAGATTACCCGCGCAAATCTCATCAAAACCAAATCCCAGCCGCTGTGTCAGGTAAGTTCCCGGTTGCTCCGCTCGTGCTGTGATCTGTCCTGCAAGCCCGGAATCATGACCATTATCAAATAAGATGCGGCAAGTGAGTGCCAATTTTTGCGCCTGGCTGTAACTGGTTCCTTGCAAATGCGACTCCATTTCATCGAAAGAACGCTCAATTAACTGGTTTTTGTTTAGATTGAAGGTGCTGTTACTCATATTTTTCCCGCTTTGATTCGAATAATAATTGTATAAAGTGCTTACACCTTATGCTTAAAACGCTCAATCTCCCTTCGATCACGCTTGGTTGGCCTGCCTTTTGAAAAAAAAGGTTGTGGTTGAGCTTTATTCTGTGCAGCAATGATTTCTCGCTGTTGTCGGCTTTGATCTGTTTCGCGATATAACTGCTGCGCTATCGTTGCCGACCCGCGCTTGTTTGACAGTGCCAGCACTTCAACTTCATATTGATAATCCCCAACACGAACATTCAACCTGTCTCCAATCATCACCTGTTTGGCGGGTTTAATCCGCACATCGTTCAGATGCACCTTGCCACTTTCAATGGCATCCGAAGCCAAGGAACGGGTTTTGAAAAAACGTGCCGCCCAAAGCCACTTATCAACACGAAATTTTTCCCCATGTTCGTTGTTGTTCATAAATCCAACCCGGACAAGCCGAAACCAAGTATCACCACGAGGAACATGAAGATCGCGAAGCAAACTTCTTCAGATTCTTGGTGATCTTCATGGCAAAAATAATCAATTTATTGACGCTCATGCACCAGTCAGCTGCGGCTTTTAATAAGATTATCATTCTAATAAAGTGACTATTTAGTACATCGCAGTAACTGTTTAGATTACCCCTGAAGCTCGTCAGTTCAAGTCACAAAATTATTACTTGATGATTCTTTGATTCGATTCCTTGGTTTCAATATAAATTTGATTGGTTAATGTTTTATGAACGGGACATTTATCCGCAATCTCGAGCAACCGGGTACGCTGCGCTTCATCCAGATTACCTGTCAACGTGATAATACGTGATATTTTAACAATCATTTGATCCTGCTTTTCGCAGATTTCGCAATCTTTGGCATGTATTCGACTATGGGCCAGTTCAACTTCGATATCATGCAAATCAATTTTCTTATGATTTGCGTACATACGCAACGTCATTGAAGTACAGCTCCCTAGCGCTGCAAGTAATAACTCATACGGATTGGCACCCAGATCATTTCCACCCACTGCTTTTGGCTCGTCACTAGTAAGAATATGATTTTCTGTAAATATTTCCCGGGTAAATTTCTTATCTTTTTCACGCACAATCACGCTTTCCGATTTAACTTCAGGCACTAAATTTAGTTTATCATCATCACCAACTTGGTTGCCATCAAAATAACGACCTACCCATGCTGACAAGACATTGGCCACATACAAAGCATCTTGCCGTCGCGAAAGAAGATGATCAGCATTATCCAGCGAAACAAAACTCTTCGGATGTTTTGCGGCTTGATAAATGCGAGAAGCTTCGTTAATTGGAACCGTTTGATCCAAGGGTGAGTGAAAAACAAGAAGCGCCTTTTTTAACGCACCGATATGATCTAAAGAATTGTGCTGTTCGAGATCATCTATAAACTGACGCTTAATCATAAACCGCCGCCCACTCAATTCAACATGGGCACTTTCTTTTTCCATGATTTCTTCATGTGACTTGGCGAACAAATGTCGCACATGGCCGGCTGTTGCTGGCGCGCCTATTGTCGCCACTGCTTTGACTGACGGCAAATGTTGCGCAACGGCAAGCACCGCCGCGCCACCCAAACTGTGCCCAATTAAAAGCTCAGGCCTTTTGTAGTGTTTCCCAAGGAATTCAGCCGCACAAATCAAATCCTGCAGATTCGATGAAAAGTTGGTATTGGAAAAATCACCGTCACTGTTTCCCAAACCGGTAAAGTCAAAACGCAGCACGGCAAACCCTTGCCGCGCCAAAGCACGCGTTATACGTGATGCAGAAGAAATATCTTTCGAGCAGGTAAAACAATGCGCGAACAATGCATAAGCATTCGTTGGCCCCTCGGGCGTTTCAAGCAAGCCTGCTAGTGACTCTCCTTCTGCGTTATAAAAGGTTGCTTTAGTTCGTGGCATAGTTTGTTCCCTATTTACTTGATTTGCATCTACTCAGCGTACCCCTATCATTCACCATTCAGCATGACAAAATGATCGTTGTCACTTACAAACTCACATTTTGTGCCTTGAATGGACGAATTTTATGGGCAATCAGAACTGTTACCCTGATTTTAATTGCGCCCTATTTTACTGACCATACGACGCAATGATTTTATGGCAAAGAAAACACCAACCACCACTACCGGAATAGCAATACCTGTCACCAGCTCCACATTAATAGCCAGGCCAGCGGCCTTACCGGCTTTTAGTCCATAGCTAACGATACC
>JAJFJI010000212.1 GCA_021774205.1 Nitrosomonas sp. | reverse complement strand
AGCTCGAATTATACGCTGTACTACTTGTTTGCTTAGGCCTATTGGGATTAACTGCGCGCCGCAGAAGGGATATTGCGTGACGTTTCTAGTCTAGTATTTAAGGATTCAGGAACACAGAAATTATAATGCCAACTAAGTCCTCGTGTTAATCCTATTAAATCCTGCATAGCACATACACCAAGGAAAATTTGTCACATAGTTCTACTAATTCATAGGACCATCAACGTTTATTAGTCACAGGCAGGGGCTCAAGCTGTTTCCACAAACACTTGCCATTACTTTCATTATCAATTACTTCCAACCGCTTACTATGAAGTTCAAATTCTTCTTCACTGGCTGGCAAAACAATTAGATGTAAATCGTCTAGATTAACTGTTTGCCCAGATTCAGCCGTAGTGGCTTCAAGTTCAATAAACAGGCTTTCCTGCCCGCGAGTCATGGCAAGATAAACTTCCGCCAATAATTCTGCATCCAGTAAAGCGCCATGTAGCGTGCGCTTGGAATTATCAATCTGATAACGGTCACATAATGCGTCCAAATTATTCCGCTTACCAGGATGATGTTCCTTAGCCATTTTGAGTGTATCGGAAACCATCGAGCAGTAGGTTTTTAGCGGCTTTAATTTTGCCAGACCTAATTCATGGTCAAGAAAGGCCATGTCAAATGGTGCGTTATGGATGATCAATTCCGCATCGTCAATAAATTCCAGAAACTCATTGGCAATTTCATGAAATTTTGGTTTGTCCTGTAAAAATTCGGTAGTTAATCCATGAACCTGTAATGCCCCTGCTTCACTGTCCCGTTCAGGATTCACATAATGATGAAGATGGCAGCCGGTTAAACGCCGGTTACATAACTCAACTGCCGCTACTTCAACAATACGGTGTCCCAGTTTGGGCTCTAATCCAGTCGTTTCTGTATCAAGGAAAATTTGTCTCATTAGATTCTAATCCGTTAATCCTTTTCAAAGATTCTTGCCTGCAAATCATGCGCATCCGAGCCAATAATTTTAACCGCTAAAAACTCTCCAACTTTTAAATGGCCTGCATTTTCTATATATACCAGTCCATCAATTTCAGGTGCATCTGCACTACTCCGCGCTATTGCCTGATCTTGATTGATTTCGTCGATTAATACTGTCATCATCTGGCCTGTTTTACTTGCTAGGCGCTTTTGACTTATCTCTTCCTGTGTTGTCATAAAGCGAGCGAGGCGTTGCTCTTTTTCTTCTTCAGGAACATGGCCAACCAGGGTATTTGCCACCGCGCCTTCCACCGGCGAATAGGTAAAACAACCGACGCGATCAAGCTGCGCTTCCTGTAAAAAATTCAGCAGTTCCTCGAATTCTGCTTCAGTCTCGCCTGGGAAACCAACAATAAAAGTGCTGCGTAATGTGATATTCGGACATATTTTTCGCCATTGCCGGATACGCGCCAAATTATTTTCCGTATTGGCTGGGCGCTTCATTGCTTTCAAAATACGCGAGTTGGCATGCTGAAATGGCACATCAAGATAAGGCAGAATTTTACCTTCAGCCATTAATGGAATCAATTCATCTACGTGCCGATAAGGGTAAACATAATGCAACCGTACCCATACGCCCAAAGACCCTAAAGCCTGCGCTAGTTCAGTAAGGCGAGTTTTTAACGGACGACCCTGCCAAAAACCGGTGCGATATTTTATGTCAACGCCATAAGCGCTGGTATCCTGCGAAATAATCAGCAATTCCTTGACGCCAGCATTAACCAGGTTTTCCGCTTCTTGCATGACCTGATGAATTGGACGACTGACCAAATCACCACGCATGGATGGGATAATACAAAAGGTACAACGGTGATTGCAACCTTCTGAAATTTTGATATAAGCATAATGCTTAGGTGTTAACCGAATACCTTGCGGCGGGACTAAACTGGTAAATGGGTCATGGGGTTGCGGCAAATGGGTATGCACCGCCGCCATGACTTCAGGTAACGCATGAGGCCCAGTAACCGCCAATACCTGCGGATGCGCTTTTTTAATAATACCGCCGTCCTCCTTTGCGCCAAGACAGCCTGTGACAATAACCTTGCCATTTTCGGCCAGTGCTTCGCCAATCGCATCCAGCGATTCCGCCACGGCACTGTCAATGAACCCGCAAGTATTGACAATAACGAGTTCAGCTTCCTCATAAGAGGAGGAAATTTCATATCCTTCAGCACGCAGTTGCGTTAGGATTTGCTCAGAATCAACCATTGCTTTCGGACAGCCGAGTGAGACAAAACCGACTTTTGGTAAGGATTGTATAGATAATGACATGTGATACCCGTTTTACATAACCATAAGAATCTTATAATAACCGGAACAAATACAGTATTTTTTGATTCAATACAATATAATTTGTAGAATATTATGGTAGTGTAACGAGCAAAAGGATCATATTAAGGAGTTGCCATGCACCCGATACAACGCCAGCTTCACAGCGATCACCACCACTTACTGTTAGTATTGAATTGCTTAAGTAAAGAGATTGATTGTTTCGATTTTGATGCTCGCCAGGATCCTGATATGGAAGTTATCCTCAATGCCTTGGATTATGTACGAGAATATCCTGATAAATGGCACCATCCAGCCGAGGATATCATTTTTAATCAATTGCTTGCCAAAAAAGTTAAGGAAAGCAACCTTATCAAAAAACTCGAAGAGGAACACGGTAAAATTATCCAAGAAACCGAGAAAGTCACCCGATTATTTCGTGCAGCAGCCGATGACTGTATCGTCCCGACAAACGAGTTGGTCGATAGTGCACGCCAATATATTTCACTACAACGCGTCCATTTGGAAAAAGAAAATGAATTCATTTATCCACTCATGGACAAATTATTCAGCCCGGATGAATGGAAAGAAATTGAGAATAAGGTAAAAATTCAAAACGATCCGTTATTCAACAAACCATCTAAGCGAGAATTTACTCAGCTATATAACCATATCTTGGAATTAGAAAAGGAAAAAGAAAATTAACCCGGACAACCCGTCCTGTTTGCTGCGCACTGAAATAAAATCTTTTGCCCAATTTGATCAAAACGTATTTTTTGACAAAATTAATTGGGGTCTTTTTGACAGATTACGCTACTTTCGTACAATCTGTGAGTGTCCGCTCTATCGTAATATTCAGAGTACAAGTATAATTTAACAATAATTTCATCATAATGCCGCCAACAACCGCGGCTTATTTATTGTTAGCTTTTCTAGGATTAGAAAAAAATGAAACCGCCCATTCGTATTGCTGTCACTGGCGCAACAGGCCAAATTGGATACAGCCTCCTTTTTCGCATTGCAGCCGGTGACATGTTTGGCAAGGATCAACCTATTATCCTGCAATTATTTGATATCACTGAAGTACAGTCCATTTTCACTGGCATTGTCATGGAATTGCTCGATTGTGCTTCTCCTTTACTAACTGATGTTATTAGCACTGATAATCTAAGGATTGCATTTCGGGATGCTGATATCGCTATTCTAGTTGGCGCACGTCCGCGCACCAAGAATATGGAACGTAAAGAGTTGCTGACAGCCAATGGCCCAATCTTCTCAGAACAGGGAAAAGTACTCGATGAAGTCGCTAGCCGTAATGTGAAGGTGCTGGTCGTGGGAAATCCCGCCAATACCAATGCTTTTATCACCATGAAAAATGCACCCAGCTTGAAACCTGAAAACTTTTCGGCAATGTTGCGGCTAGATCATAATCGTGCCTTGTCACAAGTGGCACATAAATTAACACAGCCTGTTTCTCTAATCCGTAAAATGATTGTATGGGGCAACCATTCCAATACGCAATACCCTGATCTAAGCCATGCATTAATTGACAACCAAAAAGTTTCATCACTAATTAATGACCCGGCATGGATAGAAAACGAGTTTACTCCCAATGTTCAAAACCGCGGAATGGCAATAATTACAGCGCGTAATGGCAAATCAAGTGCTGCAAGTGCAGCCAATGCCATTATAAATCATATGCATGACTGGCTGTTTGGTACACGTGAGAATGACTGGATATCCATGGGGATTCTATCAGATGGCAGTTATCATATTCCGGAAGGCGTGATCTATAGTTTCCCAGTCACTTGTGACGCCGGTATGTTTCGAATTGCTCAGGACTTGGAGATAAGTAATATTAGTCGAAAAAAAATGCAAATCAGCTACCAGGAATTATTGGAAGAGCGTGACACAATTAAGCATTTACTTGGATAATTTTCGGTTACGTCCATAATGTAGTGAATAACTTCTCTGCTGGTTTCCGTTTTCGCAGTGCCTTAACTACCGAGAAACCTTTACAAATTGCTGGTTGCATTAATGCGTATACTGCGCGCATGGCTGAGCATGTTGGTTTTAAAGCACTATACCTTTCCGGTGGCGGTGTAGCTGCAGGTTCCCTAGGTGTACCTGACCTCGCCATCACCACATTAAATGATGTACTGACTGATGTTGGCCGTATTACTGATATTACAGATACTCCGTTGCTGGTCGACACAGACACCGGTTTCGGCAGCAGCTTGAATATTGCCCGTACCGTCAAGTCAATGATTAAGTCCGGCGCCGCGGCAATACATATTGAAGACCAATCACAAATAAAACGCTGCGGCCATCTATCAGGAAAAAAAATGGTCGGCGTAAACGAAATGGTCGATCGAGTCAAAGCGGCGGTTGACGCTAGGACAGACCCTAATTTTGTTATCATGGCGCGTACCGACGGGCTGGCGTCTGAAGGATTACAATCAACCATTGACCGGGCTTGCGCATATGTTGAGGCAGGTGCTGATATGATTTTCCCTGAAGCCGCTACTGAACTTGAGGTGTACCAGCAATTCGCGGATACTTTAAAAGTGCCGATACTGGCCAATATTACCGAATTTGGCAAAACACCGTCTTATACAGTCGATGAACTGGCAGCAGCCAATGTTTCCATGGCGCTTTACCCGCTTTCCGCATTTCGCGCGATGAATGCGGCAGCGCTCAAAGTGTATCAAACAATACGCCACGAAGGGACACAACAAAGTGTCATCCATATTATGCAAACACGCGACGAGCTATATGATTATCTTGATTATCGCAGCTACGAGCAAAAGCTAAATCCATCATTTGATAACACGTTGTATGATGAAAATGAATGAACAGGACCACTATGACGACCAACCCCGGTATCAAAAAATCAGTATTACTGTCAGGTATCAAAGTTGGTAATACTGCTATTTGCACGGTTGGCAAAACAGGTGACAGTTTATTTTATCGTGGTTATAACATACATGATTTGGCTTATAACTGTGAATTTGAAGAGGTTGCTTATCTGCTCATTCATGACAAGTTGCCTACCCCACTGGAATTATCCGCATACAAAACAAAACTAAGAGGATTGCGTGATTTACCCGATATTGTCCGCGCGGCCTTGGAAGCAATTCCAGCATCAACACACCCAATGGATGTTATCCGGACAGGTGTTTCAGCACTTGGAACAACATTCCGTGAAGAAAAAGATCCGTCAATTGAGAGTATTCGACATCAGGCTGATCGTTGTCTTGCTTGCCTGGGCTCTATATTGCTTTATTGGTATCAATATTCACATAACAAGCAACGCATTGCATTAACCACTAATGATGAATCAATAGGCGGGCATTTTCTCCACCTACTCCATGGCAAGCAGCCAACCAAAAGCTGGATTAAAGCAATGCATATCTCATTGATTCTTTATGCCGAGCATGAATTTAATGCCTCAACTTTTGCTGCGCGTGTAATTGCAGGAACCGGCGCCGATTTCTTTTCAGCGGTCACTGGTGGGATTTGCGCACTGCGCGGTGCTAAACATGGTGGTGCGAATGAAGTGGCGTTTGAAATAATGCAACGTTATGGCAACCCTGATGAAGCTGAGCAAGACATACAACATCGTTTGGCAAACAAAGATATTATTGTCGGCTTTGGCCACCCGGTTTATACCATCGCAGATCCACGTAATAAAATAATCAGGGAATTGGCAAAGCAGTTATCAGAGGAAGCCAATGATTCAAAATTATTTGATATTGCTGCCAGAATAGAAACCGTTATGTGGCAGAAAAAAAGAATGTTTCCAAATCTGGACTGGTTTTCCGCAGTCAGTTATCACATGATGAACATACCGACAAGAATGTTTACACCTCTATTCGCGTTAGCACGCACCAGTGGCTGGGCCGCACATATTATTGAACAACGATTAGATAATAAGATCATTCGCCCCTCAGCCAATTATATTGGACCTGAGCATAAAAATTTTATTGAACTTGGCAAACGAAGCTAACCGTTTCCATGCAACGGTATCAACAAAAGAACTTGGATTCATATTCTTAAATAAAACAAGGTGAAGGAGCATCTGTTTCAGATACTAGCAAAAAATGTAAAAATACCCTGCTCCCTTTAAAAGGGGCAGGGTTTGGTTTTTTTGTGCTCCGAGACCGAGGTCTGGCGCTAGAAGCTTTTTCCTCTCGCGATTAAAAGATAAAGTTTTCTACGGCTAGCGCACCCGCGCCCATCACCTCGATCACAATATCATCTGCAGCTGTAAGATTACCGTCTTTATTCGCATCAATAAACAGCACGGTTTGAGAGGTGCCAAGTTCCGGTGGGAGCGCAATCTCTGAGAAAGCTACGCCACGATCACCCAATGTATCAAGAAATAAGTCGGGAATATTGGTAAGATCCGTATCAAAAGTAGGCACTTTAGCAGCCACATCGACGATTCCCTGCTGCGTACCTGTAAAGGCAAGACCACTCACATCAAAGCGGTCAGCGGTAGCTGCAGCGCCAACTGTAAAATTGTCTATCATTTCAAAGCCCGACTCTACGAGAACAGTAATTCTGCCATCGCCGTCGGTATCGCGAATTTGCGCATCACCCGCATTCAATACCAAGACGTCTTGAGCCGCTTTAGCCGCCTCAAGGATGAAAAAGTCACCACCCTTACCACCCGTAATAATATCTCCCTGGCTGCTTCCAACATATACATCTCTACCACT
>JAJFJI010000211.1 GCA_021774205.1 Nitrosomonas sp. | reverse complement strand
GCAAGCTTGCATGGCTACGACCGCTTCGATCCGCATTGGCATATAAATAACAACACGGTCACCTTTTTTGATATTTAATGACTTAAGGCCGTTGGCAAATTGACAGACGCGGCGATAGAGATCACGGTATGTTGACTGGATGATCTTACCGTCATCTGCCTCAAAAATAATGGCAATTTTATCGGGTTGTGTATTTAGATGCCGATCCAAACAATTAAAAGAAATATTTAATTCGCCATCATCAAACCATTTGTAAAATGGCGCGTTACTTTCGTCAAGAACCCGTGTGAACGGTTTATGCCAAAGAATATGTTCGTTGGCTTGTTGTTCCCAGAAACCTTGATAATTCTCTTGTGCTTGGGCACATAACCCAAGATATGCCTCCATACTCGGGATATTTGCTTGCTTCGCAAATTCAGTATTTGGAGAAAAAATCCGGGTTTCTTTGAGAACTGATTCAATTGACGACATAGGGCATCTCCAGTGTTTTGTTTTTCTATAACGAAATATTTTTGTAACTATTGAGCTTACTCCTGAAATCCGCTATTTTGGCGTTACAAAATGATCATTTGCACGTGTAAATTCACATTTTATGCCTTGAGCTAACGAATTTTAGGGACAAGCTGAATAGTTATATCTTTAAAGAAATTGTATCATTTAACCATGCGCTGAATTCTTGAGATGCGATACTAAAAGGTTACTGTTATGGATGCAGTTCTACTGCTGAGATACAAATAGAATTTTTCGTTTTTCAGTGGGTTTTTAGCTTTCATAAAAATTAACCTCTTTTTCCCGATCTTGGTGTTATGGTAGTCCCGATGCAGTTTGTGACCGCAATGTATTAATGAATTATTCCACGTGGAAAATCTCATCAAAAAATATTAAGTAACATTTCTAGTGCCAATAAATAAAGTAATACTACTAAAATTATTCTCAGGATATCGCTCTTTGTTGTGTGTGTCATTTTCGCACCAATTGGTGCAGTTAAGATACTTGCAAACGCTATCCAGCCTAACGCAGGTAAATAAATATAGCCCAAGCTATAATCGGGTAAGGTTTGCGATTGCACCATGCCATTTGCAATATAACCAATAGAACCAGCAACGGCAATGGGAAAGCCGATCGCTGCTGCAGTACCGATTGCGTGGTGAAGTTTAACGTTACAAAGCGCCAGAAACGGAATCGTTAACAACCCGCCCCCGATAGCCACTAAGCTGGATACTGTTCCGATGAGGCTGCCTGTCGCAAATAGACCCTTTCTTCCAGGAATTTGGTAGTCTCGTGTTGAAGTTATTTTTGTGAACAGGGCAGGGAAGCGGGACCTAAGAGATCCAGTTTTAAGGCGACCGGGTGCCTGATAGATTTTTAGCAGCATTCGAGTAGCCGCAAAAAAAATAAAAATGACAAATATGACGCTCAAAAACTGGCTGGTGAGGATGCCAGCCAATGTCGCACCTCCCAATGTGCCGAGAATAATCCCTGGGGTAATATTTTTTACGATCGTCCAGTTAACCGCACCATGGGCATGGTGAGTGCGTAAACTGGCGGCAGAAGTAAAAATAATGGTTGCCATTGTGGTGCCAAGCGCGAGGTGCAGGATACGATCAGGTGGAAAATCCTGTGCGGTAAAAATGAAGGTGAGTACTGGAACGACGATTAGTCCGCCGCCGATTCCCAATAAGCCGGCAAAAAATCCAACCACTGCACCCAACAGCAAATAAACCAGCCACCATTCCATATCTGTTTATTTATTTTAGGAGTGCTAGAATAAACTTCCATTCTGCAGGATCAATGGGTGTTATCGATAAGCGATTGCCAATTTGCAGAATTCGCATTCTACTTAGTTCAGGATATTGGCGTAGTTCCTTAATAGTTACCAGGCGGGTTTTTTTGATAAGTTTCACTTCGACATTAAACCAGCGTGGATTCTGCTGGGTTGCTTTCGGATCATAGTATTTACTGCTGGGATCAAATTGGGTGGTATCCGGATAGGCAAGTTTGGTTACTTCCGCTAGCCCGGTAATGCCTGGTTGGGCGCAACATGAATGATAGAAAAAAACCGAATCGCCAATATTCATCTGGTTGCGCATAAAGTTGCGCGCCTGATAGTTACGTATGCCATCCCAAGCGACTGTTTGTTCCGGCATCGCCGCGAAGTCATCAATGCCCATTTCGGACGGCTCGGATTTCATTAGCCAATAGCGCATTTCATGTTATTTTCGTTGTTCCCATGCTTTCGCATGGGAACAATAGATGACAGGTCGATTCACAAAAAAGGAGAAATGATCGCCAGATTGATCCAAATTTTAATGCATAGTTATTTGCATATGTATTCAAATTAACCTGGTTTCATTTCCCCCATATTACTTGTTGTCTTAGCCTGTATTATATTTGAGGCGAAGGTTTGTCTGGTGTGGTTCTAAACTCAGACATCGTTGCCTGCGCTGCAGGTGCTGGGGTTGATGCACTGTTTTCTAATGCTTCGATACGCGCTTGTAGTTTAGCAACCACCGTTTCGGCTTCCGGTCCTTCGGTATGCGTAAATTCTACGCTATCTTCATAAGGTTCACGTGTGGTACCGGTCATCCTTATTATTACACCAGCAATGAGACCGCCGACTATAGCGATTACCATTGTAATTCCAATTCCGGTAAGTTGAGATGATACCAAGCTCGGTGGTATAACAAGAAATGCGCTGAATCCACCCAATAATCCTGGCATGCCATGCAAATTATGGACGCCACAGGTGTCATACAGGTTAAGTTTTGATTCCAATGCAGGGAGTAGGTATCTGTATCCGAGAACAGCAATTGCACCTGCCAGCAGACCGATAGAGAAAGCGAGTGTCGGCGTCGCAACATCGCAAATAGAACCAATGGCTACACCACCAGCTAAAGCCGCATTAGCCATGTCAACCATCGATGTTTTGCCCTTGTTGACTAACGTGCTAACAAAATAGGTCGCGATTGTTGCGCCACTCAATGCAAGTAGTGTGTTTACGACGGTTTGTGGCATTTGTTCGAGGGGAACCAGTGCAGTTGCAAAACTAGGCCAGAAAAGCCATAGAACCACTGAACCAAGCATCGCGAAACGGTCGGAAGTTTGATCCGATTCGATGGGTTGACTACGCTGATACGCGGTCGTCAGCACGATAGACATTGCCAATCCAAAATAGGCGCCAAAAGCATGGATAACGATAGATCCAGCCGTATCCTGGAATCCACCTGTTAGTCCCAAGGCATCGTCAAGCACGATCCATTCATTCAATAGATACAGTGGCACCAACAACAGCGCCAGGAATGCGTACTGGAATACCCGCAGGCGTCCAAGTACGGCGCCCATGGCAATCAATCCAGTGGCCGCTGCCAATTCGGCAAAGAGTAACGCATCCAACGTATGTGGATCAAGCGCATGACCAAAAATTCCATTGGCGCGCAGCAGAATGTAGAGGGGTAGGCTGACTGCGACCACTAGATAGGTACCGGTAAGCGCACCAAAACCATATCTCCGGACGAACACCATGAGAAAACCAAAACCGATCAGCAACATCGCCAGGATATGGATGATATAGTTATATTGTGAGACGACTCGTGCTTCACTAATTTCAGCCGCTAACTCAACCGCGCCCACCAAGCTACTGAAACATATAAAAAATAGACTTGCCGCAGCAAGCAGTGTTAAACGTAGACCTTTTTCCATTTGATTCTTCCTT
>JAJFJI010000022.1 GCA_021774205.1 Nitrosomonas sp. | reverse complement strand
TCGATCTCTCGGTTAAACGTTGTTCCATCTTCTGCTTCTTGACTAAGCATGGAAGGGCTTTGTTTCAATAGATCAATTTCTTCAATAAGTAGCTTTCTCTTGTCCACTAATTCTTTGTAATACTGATAAAGCTGATCCAGGTCGGCAGTGTATTGTTGAATCCGCTCATTCCTTACTTGCTTACCCTGGACCATATCTGCCGGTATGCTCGTGGATGTGACAGTTGACGGCAGAAAATCCACACTTTGTATTTCATTGCGACGTAATTCCTGAATCATTTGAAATTGCTGGAATGTTGCCTCTGTTTCCTGCTGTATCCGCGCCAATTGTCCTTCAAGTGTCTGTATTTGCGAATTAATAATAACGTTATTTTCAGCCCATGCCAGAATCGGGACGATTAGCAACAAAAAGAGTATCTGTTTCATGCGATCAATTAGTTATGAAAGATGGATAAACAATACGCCCATACTTTGTTTTGTCAAGCGCTGTAGGTTTAAATGACTAAGACAACAAAAGTGATGTGGAATTCATGAAATATTCGGTGAAGATAGTAACGACAGGTAGATTTCCCGGTAGGAAACGGCGCTAGCCTGCCAGCTAAAATCTTTTGCCATACAGTTTTTCTGCAGACGTCGCCAGATTTTCTTATTGTGGTAGGCAGTGACAGCGCGGTGAATGGTTTTCAAAAAATCATCAGCAGTCATGTCATTAAACAGAAAACCACTGGCGCTCCCGTCAGCCAGTGTCGCCGGTGTGCAATCCACCACGGTATCCAGTAGGCCGCCGGTGGCATGCACCACGGGTGGGGTACCATAACGTTGGCTATACATTTGATTCAGGCCGCAGGGCTCAAACCGTGACGGCATCAAAAATCCGTCTGCACCTGCTTCGATTAAGTGAGACAATTTCTCATTGAAACCGATAGTTGCAGCTATTTTTGTTGGATAAGTTTTGCTCAGTGTTGTTAATTCAACTTCTAATTCTGCCATGCCACTACCCAGAACCACCAGTTGAGCAGGAATTTTTATTAACTCAAGTGCTACCTGCAGTAATATATCGCAGCCTTTTTGATGGCTTAGGCGATTGATTGCCCCAAACAGTGGAATATCCGGGTCAACATCTAATCCCATTGCCAATTGCAATGCTTTTTTATTGATTGCTTTAGTCGATTGCTTGTTACTGGTATAGGTCCGTGGAATATGTGGATCACTGGTAGGATTCCATTCGGTCGTATCAATGCCATTGATGATGCCACTGATACTTTTTCTGCGTGTCAAAAGTAATCCTTGCATGCCAAAACCTAGCGGTTCGGACTGAATCTCTTTTGCATAGCTGGGACTGACGGTAGAAATATGATTGCAATAATAAAGCCCTGCTTTTAGAAATGATATATTGCCATAATATTCTACGCCTTGCATGTTAAAGCTGTCTGAAGGCAATCCAAGCTGCGCGACGCTTCCGGGTGGAAAAATGCCTTGGAAGGCCAGATTATGTATCGTCATTAGGGACGCGGCTTTTTCTCCCGAATGAAAATTCAGATAGGCTGGGACGAGCCCGCTTTGCCAATCGTTGCAGTGAACAATATGCGGATGCCAGGCAAGTGGGCTGTCGTCGCTTGCCAGAATCGCGCCAATTTTTGACAACAAACCAAAACGTAATCCATTGTCCGGCCAGTCCTGCCCAGATTCGTCTAAATAGGGCCCGCCTTCTCGTTGATATAATCCAGGACAATCAATGATAAATACTGGAACACTGGTCGATGCGTTGACGGGTAGTTTTGCAGACAGCAGGGTAGCCGGTGGAAATTGAGACAGTGTGTCGAATTTTGCTATCTTGCGTTTGTATTTAAGTCCCGAGAGGACTTGCGGATAGCCCGGGATAAGCAGACGCACATCAACACGTAAAGCGCGTAATGCCGCCGGTAATGCCGCACTGACATCACCCAGGCCACCTGTTTTGCTTAGTGGGTAGACTTCAGGCGTAACAAATAAAACGCGAAGATCGCGGCGTGAAAAAGTGGATGGCATCAGCTAATGGTACGACAAACAATTTATAGACAAAAAGTAAAAAAGTTGACTTTAACTTGGGTATTTATGAAATCCGAATGAGGCGGCATTTTACCCGAATGTGAATGTCTTGTAGCAGGATTGCTCTTAAATTACGATTTTTTCATCGTATCTTTTCAGCATTTTTGATCGGGCTTCATTCAGAATTTCCTCAACGTAGGCTTGCTACGCCTGCGATTCCAAATCTATACCGGTGCCGAGTGTAAGCTAATCTATTGGTTTTCCTTGAAATAATTCATTAAACCGTTTGTTGAAGCATCGTGAGAATTAGCCGGTTCTGTTTGGTCCAGCTCAGAAAGAATTTTGCCGGCGAGTTGTTTTCCCAGCTCTACTCCCCATTGGTCGAACGGATTGATATCCCAGATGACACTTTGCACAAAAACCTTATGCTCATAAAGCGCGATTAGCGAACCAAGGGTTTTCGGGTCCAACTTTTTAAACAGGATGGACGTCGTCGGGTGATTTCCTGGAAAAATTTTGTGAGGTAGCAATGCTTCTAGTGATGCTTCCGGTATTTTTTGTGATATTAGTTCGTTGCGAACTTCACTTTGATTTTTTCCCCGCATCATCGCTTCTGTTTGCGCAAAAAAATTAGCCAGTAACAAACGGTGATGATTGCCAATTGGGTGTTGGCTCTGACACGGTGCCAGGAAATCTGCGGAAACGGTTTGTGTGCCTTGATGAAGTAACTGATAGAAAGCATGCTGGCCATTGGTTCCCGGTTCTCCCCACACGATGGGGCTGGTACTATAATCGATCACCTCGCCGTCGCGGGTAATGCGTTTACCATTACTTTCCATTTCCAACTGTTGCAGATAAGCTGGAAAACGGTGCAGGTACTGATCGTAAGGCAGTATTGCGTGTGTTGTAGCGCTAAAGAAGTTGATTTGCCAGATACCAATCAGGCCAAGCATGACCGGTAAATTTTTTTCCAGTGGCGCTGTCATAAAATGCTGATCCATTTCTCTGGCACCGGCAAGTAGCGAATAAAAATTATCCATCCCAACGGCCATTGCGATCGGCAAGCCAATCGCTGACCACAATGAGTACCGGCCACCCACCCAATCCCAGAACTGGAACATATTCTCAGCATCAATGCCAAATTTTTCCACGGCTGATTGATTTGTGGAAACAGCGACGAAATGATGGGCAATATCTTTTTCCTTACCGCCGTGCGCAAGAAACCAATGCCGAGCAGAATGGGCATTGGTGATGGTTTCCTGGGTGGTAAAAGTTTTCGAGGCGATAATAAAAAGTGTCGTGGCAGAATCAAGTTGTTTGAGCGTCTCGGAAAGTTGCGAGCCGTCGATATTTGAGACAAAGTGTACTGAAAGATGCGGTGAATCATAGGGTTTTAACGCTTCTGTCACCATGACGGGCCCAAGATCGGACCCACCAATGCCTATATTAACAATATCGGTAAAAGCTTTGCCTGAGTAGCCCTTTTTTTCACCGTTTCGGACGGCATCAGAGAAGCGCGCCATTTGTTGTAATACTTGTTTTACCTCGGGTATAACATCGACGCCATCCACGATGACAGCATGTTCCGCACGTAAAGCAATATGCAGTGCGGCACGATGCTCAGTATTATTAATTTTTTCTCCTGAAAACATCCGGGTAATCGAATTTTCCAGGCGCTGTTGACGAGCAAGCGCCAATAGCAAATTGATGGTTTTCTCATTAACCGGTTGTTTTGCATAATCAAGCAAAATATCGTTAAATAAGAGAGAGAATTTGTTAAAGCGATGTGAATCCTGCTTGAATAATTCGCGCAAATGCTGTTGCGCCATAATAGGCTGATGTGCCTGCAAAGCGAGCCAGGCGGGTGACTG
>JAJFJI010000210.1 GCA_021774205.1 Nitrosomonas sp. | reverse complement strand
GTACCTGGGGCATTCCTAACCTCAGTCACTTTTGCTGCAAGTTAGAAACATATTTACGCCTAACCCAAATTCCGTATCAAATTATTGAAAGCATACCGCCTAAGGCACCGAAAGGTAAATTACCATTCATAGAAGATGACGATAAAAAAATTGCTGACAGCGATTTGATCATTCGTTATTTGATACAAAAGCATGGTAACCAACTGGATATCAATTTAAGTCCGTCACAAAAGGCCATCAGCATTGCTATGCAACGTCTGATGGAAGATCATTTATTTTGGATCACAATGTATACACGCTGGCAATATTCCGACAAAAACTGGCAAATAAATAAAAAAGCCATTTTCCACTCCTTTCCACCATTGATCAGAGATCTAGTTGCCAGTGTTTACCGGTTTTTTGTTCGTCGCCAAATTCATGGGCACGGCCTAGGACGTCATAGTAGCGAAGAAATATTCCAACTCGGTCGTGCCGATTTAGATGCCCTATCTGACTTTTTGGCTAACAAACCCTATTTTATGGGTGACAAGCCGACCAATCTGGATGCATCAGCATTTGGCATTCTGATCAATACCCTTGCCTGTCCAATTGAGTCACCTGTTAAAGAATACGCATTGAGCAAACAAAATCTTGTTGATTTTTGTCAGCGCATCATGTCTGAATACTTTCCTGAGTTAAGCGTAACAACCTGCCAGAAAATAAAAAGCAATGAGAATTCTTGATTTCGCTACAGCACCCAATCCTCAATAAGTTTAGGCTTTATTACACAGATAATTACCCGATAATTTTTATTATTTAATTTTTTTGTTATTGGGGGGAAAGTTGATATTACTTATTGGTGAAAGTTTGAATTATTTGAAAGAACAAGCTGAGTTAAAATAGGAAAAACAATTTTTGCCATTTTTCTTCGCTTGATACATTGCAATATCTGCTTTTACAAGAAGCTCTTCTACTTCGTTGCCATCTTGTGGATATAAAGCAATACCAATACTAGAGCCAATTTTTGATTTACGCATTGAATTAATCTCGATTTCTGCATCAAATTGCTTATGGAGCTTATTAACAAATAAGTTGATTTCATCAGAACTTCCTTCTTTTGGTATAAAAATAACGATAAATTCGTCTCCACCCATGCGAATGAGCACATCTTCCTTACGTATAGTTGCTTGCATTCTACGAGAAATTTCAACCAATACTTTGTCTCCTGCATCATGTCCATAATTATCATTGATTAATTTGAAGCCATCTAGATCAATGAGTAGCAAAGCAAGCTGCCCATTATTTTTTTTGGCGTTACTTAACATCATATTAAGCAATTGCTCACCAGCCCGTCTGTTAAACAGTTTAGTCAAAGTGTCATGTTCAGATTCAAAAAGAATCTTTTCCATTTGGAAAGTCCGTTCTGTAACGTCAACAACCAAGCCTTCTATTAAGTTTTCACCTTCATCATTTTTTACAGTTGAAAACAAACAATGCAACCAACGTTCTTCGTGCGTAATAAGCGTTCCCAATCTTAAATCGCAGGCAGTTTTCTTGTCATTTTTCAGCACATCTTGTAATAAATCATGCACAATATCTGGGTCAAAAAAAAATTCGGGTAAATATGCATTTTGTTTTTTTACTCGTCTTTCTTCCAATGCAATTCCAGCAATTTTCTTGAAAGCTTGATTGACCGAGGTTAAATTTAACTTGTTATCCAATAAAAAAATACCCGCGCTTGCACGCTCAAAAATCAATCGAAAATGTTTTTCCAGGCTTTCAATTCGGCTGCGTAAGAGCCGTTCTTGTTTTATAGTTTCTCGGGTGGATACTAATAATTTATTAATATCAGAAACCAAATTACCGATTTCATCTCTTTCATGCCCAAAGGGACACTTAAGGTTGGAGTCGTCACCTGGGACTATATTGTGAAGATTGGCAGCTATTGACTGAATAGGATCGGTTAGAGCCCGTCGCAACAAAGTCAAAATCAATACAGTGATAACTAAAATTTGTATAATTAAAATTAATACTTTTTCTAATGCAGATGCTTTTACACGTTCATGTAATAAAACCTGATTGGGCTGAATATTTATTTCGCCAACCAATTCAGATGGTGTAAAAGGATCTGAAAGCGGGTAGCTTAATGAGTTATTAAGCTCGGTAAATTTAGTCTTTGCTACAACATTCAGTCCAGTTTTGCTTGTTAGAATTGATCCGGCAACAATATCGTTATTTAATAAGCTCTCAACTACTTCTGATGCAAGCTCTTCATTATCAAGATATGCAGCAATTTGTGCTGGATGTTTAACAGTGGAAAACAGTTGTCCTAGCGCATTTTCCATTATTTTCTGCTCAACAGATTTCGTGTAAAAATAGGAAGTAAATGACACCACAACTGCAAAAGCACTAGCGCTTAACAAAACTATACGAGTAACACGTAAATGTATTTTATTATTCATCCGGGCCAAATCTAAAAACAACATTTACACGATCATTTAAGTCATTAATATTAATGTAACCAATCGTGTTAGGATTAGTTTCAATGATTTCTGCCATTTTTAAACCATCTGGCGCCATCTTGGGTGGAGATGCACGGCCAGTAAATATTAATCTGGCCCAATAAGCATTAACAGAAGCAGCTGACTTTCCAATAAGTTTTTTATAAAAATTGGCACGAATGGCTGAATTTGTCGGGTGGCCATAGGGTACAAATAATTTACCATTTGGCATTGTCACTTTACGCCCCATATAGATGTCAACAACTTGAAGTCTAGTCAATTCATTTATGCCGCTTGATGGATTCAAAATAACTACAATATCTGCATTAACCTGTATCGGTAATAATACGATAAATATAAGTACTAACTTAGCTGAAATAATCAAACGTCGCATAGTTAAAATACGAAATTGAGATTTAGGCTAAAAGTATTTAACGTAATATCTTTCTCAAGCGGTTCTTTTAGAATCAGTAATCCGCCACCATGTTTTCTTACCCAGGTGTGATCCCATTGAGCCTTTAAAGCGATTTGGGAATGTAAATCCCAACGTAGACCTAATGAAATGGAATTTTGATTAATACGAGGAGCATTCAACACATTCTGGGTAATTGTTTGGAGCTGATTTAGCGCTGGAGATGATATTAAAGGTGAGGTAACCTTAGTCAGGCTGTCCCGTGATTTTGCGTAAGCGCCTATGGTGTAGAAGGCAACTGGACCTATTCGCCGGCCGATGCTCAGATAACCATTTGTCATATTAACGCTTGGCCAATCGGATGCCATAAGTGCAAATTCAGATTGAATTAGCCATTTATTATTGTCATAAGCAAATCCGGCTGAGTAAAAGCTGGCACGTTCATTGACACCATCCAGTATGTCCGATAATGTTGTTGCTTGAGGCCATATAGATTGAGGTATGCTGTTCAGTGTGCCTAATAATTGATCAAGTCGGCTGCGTATAGAAGAAACTTCAGTTGTTGCGTAAACTAAACGAACTTTCCAATCATCTGACTCAAATGTGGCATTTGCTCCCAGAAAAGGGCGCATTCTTAAGTTAAGATCACCTCTGCTGACTTTAATATCTGAACCTGTCTGACCACCATATACTTTGAATTCAAGATAACCGGGTGTGATTTTGTGTGTGTATTTAAGGTCAAATCCATCATAATGACTTAGAGAAATAGGTGTGTAGAATTCAACAACAGGGTGTGTCCATAGATACGCAAATCCTACATTTCTGTATTCTGAAAGCATGAACAGATCAATGCCCATGCGCCCAGCTCGGACTACTGTATTTGGTGTTACCTGATAACTTAGATAGGCCCAGTCAACAATATTATTAAAATCATATTGGACTCTTTCTTCTGCAATGGCTTGAATTGTTGCGCTGAGATTGGGTAAAAGATTTGCATCAAGTTGTAATCCAAAGACAGAATCGGCAAATACCGAAACCTCTCCAAACAGTGCATCGTGGTTAAGTTCTTTATGGTAGCCAAATTGTTTCTTACCAGCAGAAGTAACACCAAATGTTCCAAATCCACTTACTCGAACTCGTTCACTTATCAAATCGAATGCGCTAACAACCTGTATACAAGGGAAAATTAGCAACAATAATAGTAAAGGGCGGATAAATATTCGCATTAATTTATTCAAGTGACACCAAGAATCAGCTTGAAAAGTATCTTCTTTATAAAAAGCCTTTCTTAGTTTTATGCCCAAATTTAAAATAATAATGGCATTTCAAATTCTGGCATGTTAATTCCTTCTGTCCATTAAGGAAACACAAAAAAGAGAGGAAAAATTAAGCGAAATTTAATATCCGTTGAGGATCGTTTTGTTATTTATCTGTTCGAGAGGTCTTATCATGAAGCGAATTCATTTTTTGCTCCAGAGATTACTACCCCACAAAAAATTGTTGATGATCTGCTACTGGCACGTATAGAAGAGAAATACATTCACGTGGTAGCCAAGCGTAGCACACGGTTTGAAGATTTGTCAGAAGAGCGATTTTATTCCGGCAGTGGAACAAGGGTTAACGCTCGGCGAGTAACCGGTCTGCTGGCAGGGTTGGTTGCGGTTGCTCTGCCACCTGCATCGACGATCATCGCAGGTGGTGTCCTGTTGGCGACCACACTCGCAGGGGCGGATCTTGGTGCGTGGTAAGGCGGTATGGTAGGGATGAACGTTGGTAGTCGACAACTGAAAGAGTTTGAGGATGTGATCGAGGCGGGTGAATTGGTGGTATTGGCCGATGTACCGCCTGAACGGGATAGTCGCCTAGCACTGGTTCCTTAGCACAGAGAGTTATTATCACAGCGGCAGGTAGTGAGGTATGACGTCGGGGTAAACTGCTAAAACTAATGAGCAGAACCGACCGCGAACATGATTATCGAATTACGGAGAAGACAATTTATCTCGTTGATACCATACTATATCAATAGGTATTGACCCATTATTTTTATGAGAGTAGAGTACCGAAGTGAATATTTCGGAGTGCTAGTCCTTTTCAATTTTGTGCACTTATCCACCTAGAGAGGGGAGGGTTATTTATTATGACTGAATATCATGTGCTTACTACGCAGCGCTTAACAGGCGCTGTTCGAATTTTTCAACAAGATCCGCCCAAATCGGTAGCATTTGACTCACCGGCGATAGATATCATGACTGATTTGCGGGTTATTCATGTTGCTTCTATTGAACCTCAGGCCACCATTGACTCTGCTAATTTGTATATGAAGCAGCGGGGCGTGCGTTCATTGTTTGTATTAAACGAGGATCATGTTCTTCAAGGAATAATCACCGCAACGGATATCCTCGGTGAAAAACCATTACGTTTCAATCAAGAGCGACATGTAAAACACCATGAGATTCTGGTCTCTGATATTATGACGTCACTCAGCAAACTAGAAGCAATTTCCATCGATGAAGTGCGGCGTGCTAAAGTTGGTCATATTGTCGCCAGCCTGCGTGATGCTGGGCGGCAACATACCCTGGTGATTGAAAGGAATGACCAGGGTGATCCATTGATATGTGGAATCTTCTCGTTGACACAAATTGAGAAACAGTTGGGCAAAAACATCCCGATCACAGAAGTAGCCAAAACCTTTGCAGAAATTGAAGCAACATTAATTTCAAATTAGCCTAGCTACCGAATTTTTTCTTCCAGAGAACTTTAGTGTAAATTGTTTATTTAGGCTAAATATACAACTATGCTCGATGGTCAATACACGTGATGTATGTTGATTCTCATGGCGCTGGAATGGATGCTCACTGCCGAAAAAAACGGTACCAGTCGTCATACTTCACTAGCAGGATTTAATGGAAGCACTGACTACTGCTCGGCAAGCTATCTTGGTGTCATAGATGAAACCTTCAGGTAGTGTTGGCACAATTGGTTCTTTGGTACCTGGCCATAGACCACCCAGCAATAACCCGAAATTCAGTCGGCCAGAATAACGTTTACGGATTTTCTCAATAATCGGCTCAAACTCTCCACTTTATGAGCACATGGGATCCGCAACATACCAAACCTTTTCATCATTCACCACCTATGAACTAGGCCGCCGCGCGTGAGGCCCGCTTACGTTCATGCTCGAGAAGAAAACGTTTGCGAATACGAATCGTTTTAGGCGTAATCTCCACCAACTCATCATCGGCAATAAATTCTATGGCGGATTCCAGGGTAAGTTGAATGGGC
>JAJFJI010000209.1 GCA_021774205.1 Nitrosomonas sp. | reverse complement strand
AACAAATGATGACTACCATTTCAAAAAAATTTCTCCCAGCCACAAGCCAATGAACCCAATAAAAAGCATCGGCAGATAATGCCATTCGACAACATGAATGATGGAATCATTCACTTCATACAATCGCAACCACAAAGCTCCAATGCTCGCTGCAGAAAGCAATGCAAGACCGCCTGCTAGGCGGTAATGTATGCTCGCTAATTTACGCAACGAGTAAAATGTCCAAGCAGCTGGTAGCAGTGAGACCAGAATGATGCAATAGGCGCATTCATAGGTATGGTCAGGTAAAGATGCGGGCGGATGGTCTGCGCTCCACGCGAAAAAGATAACGACCAAGAACAAAACAAACATAAGAAGTGGCGCAAAGGCGATGAAACGTTTCTGATGCAGATCGGGAAACGCCAATAGCGAAGTGCTCACTGACGTAGCTAAAAAGATGCCAAATAGAGCCACAAGCTCGACAACAAACCACGGATTCTCGATGGCTTGCAGGATATCTGGACGCAGACCGGAGATCATCAGTATCATGGCTAGATAGGCTGATGCAGCAACGATCCATTTGAAACTCACCAAGAACGGATGAGGTGCAGGTTGTAACTTTGTCGCATCATCGGTCAATGTCCGAATCAATTGTTCAATATTATCCATCATTCCTCCAACTGCTGCTTTAATGCCTTGTAAGCACGATGTGCTGCAACCTTTACTGCGGTTTCCGTCATACCGATTTTCTCAGCCACTTCTTTGGCTGTATAACCCTCTTGGTGCATCATCCGCAATATAAGCGCCTGCTTTTCTGGGAGCTTACGAATTTCCTTGTTGATAGATTCGTAATCAATACGGCATTCTGTTACATCATCTTGTAAAGTATTTTCCACTTCTGATACTTCTACGGCAGAACGCAAACGATCACCATAGTGTATGCGTAGGAAGTCAAGCAAACGGAATTTGGCAATTGCGTAGGCCCATGGCTTATAGGGACGCAAGCCGTCATAAGTATGGCGCGCCTTGTGGATGGACAAGAGAATTTCTTGCAATAGATCATCCACTTCATTCTCAAGACTCAGCTTTTGCCTCAAAAAAGGTCGCAGAAAACGTGCAGTCTCTCGCAGCAATTCAGCGTAAGCGCGCTCGTCACCATCCAGCGCTTGCCGCATCAGCTTCTCAAAGTCAGTTGCAATTTTCGTCATCAAAATCAGTACAACTTTTTTTCAAATAAGCCACTGAATCGTGATATTCACTACATTCTTATTATTATACAATTAATTATGCTTGAAATTAGAAAAATACTATTCAACGAAAAAATACTTTTTGTATCTGTATAGCTACTTAGATTAAGACCAAATAAGCATTCAATTAAAAAATAACAAACCTCTACAGAAAGAGGCTTATTTTCAGCAGTCAAACAACAATAACATGTTGATATAACGTAACAGAAAATAAACCGCTGTTCACGCAGATTTTTGATTAAAACTTCTTAAAAACACGTGAGACGAAAACCCATCGTTGGCAAAATATCATTACCGGTCATTGCCGCTAGCGCTGCATACGACACGGCCAGATAACCAACTACAAACTGAAGGTGAATAGATGCAGTACCTATAGCTTCTATGTCCCTAACCAATGACGCAACACCGTTAGAGGCGAAGTACTGCGACAGAAAAGAGTGTAATGGTGATAAACTCTATTAATATCGATTTATAAATTGTGCAGATAAAATAAACGCGCTTATCATCCGCGAAAATCAGAGAAGAGAAGCCCCCAAAGCAGCTACTACTATGTGCACGTGCACTGCTTGTATTACTGAATTTTCCACCATGGCTGAATCAATTCTTATCAAGTTGATCACGCGTAGCGTTACTGATATTTCTCAACGAATCGCTGCACCAGCACTAGGAGTGCTTGTCCGAGAATAGTGGTTGTAGCAAGGAAAAGCCACTTTTAGACAGTTTTTTTGAACATTTGTGGCGAATAGTTATTCTATTTAACGAAAATGATCGGGAAATATGGCCAAAATAGCTTTTCCACGGTAGATCACGCTATTCTCGGGCAGCCTCCTAGGTGGAATACTGACCACACTGCAACTGACGCTGTTGATATTTTTGTTATCTACAGTTTGGCCCTATAATTTCAGAAGAAAAACAAATACGGACAACTTATTTCGGAATAGCAACATGGAAGCTACTGACATTAAAACCTATATGCAGTCTGTCGGGCGTAAAGCGCGCGCAGCATCGCATTTGATGGCTAGAGCCGAGACTGCCACAAAAAATCAGGCGCTCACTGCCATAGCGACGGCAATCAAACGCGACGAGGAAACATTATTAGCCGCCAACGCGCGTGATCTGGAAAAAGCGCGGAACAAAGGACTTGAAACCGCCTTAATTGATCGTCTGGCACTAACTGTCAAAGGGGTCGCCAATATGGCGGAAGGCTTGTTGCAAATTGCCGCATTGACCGACCCAATTGGAGAAATCAGTGGCCTCAATTACCGTCCTTCCGGCATACAAGTTGGAAAAATGCGGGTTCCACTGGGCGTAATTGGTATCATTTACGAGGCTCGTCCCAATGTCACAGCAGATGCCGCAGGGCTTTGCTTGAAGGCAGGCAATGCGGCGATCTTACGTGGTGGTTCGGAAGCCATCCACGCGAATCAGGCAATCGCCAACTGCGTGAAAGAAGGTTTAACAAGCGCAGGGCTCCCAGAGTCCGCGGTACAAGTCATTGAAACAACAGACCGCGCAGCGGTCGGAGAGCTTGTTACCATGCAAGATTTTGTCGATGTCATTGTGCCACGGGGTGGCAAGGGACTCATTGAACGTATTTCTAATGAAGCGCGTGTCCCCGTTATTAAACACTTACATGGCGTATGTCATGTTTATATCGATGAACAGGCTGATTTGATAAAGGCCATTCGTATTGCTGAAAACGCGAAATGCCAACGCTACGGAACCTGTAATACCATGGAAACACTATTGGTACACAAGGGTATTGCTAGCCAGGTATTGCCGGAACTTTGCAAAATCTATCTTAAAAAAGGTGTAACACTCCGTGGAGATGCGACTGCCTGCTCGATAGTTGCGCAAATGGATGAAGCAACAGAAGAAGACTGGTTTACGGAATATCTTGCGCCTATTCTGAGCATACGAGTTGTCAGTAATTTTGATCAAGCACTGCAACATATCGCTACCTATGGTTCACAGCATACCGATTCCATCGTCACCGAAGACTATAGCCGTGCACGCCGTTTTTTGCGGGAAGTAGATTCTAGTTCGGTGATGGTAAATACTTCGACCCGTTTTGCCGATGGTTTTGAATATGGACTCGGTGCTGAAATTGGCATTTCCACGGATAAAATCCATGCACGTGGACCAGTAGGATTGGAAGGCTTGACCAGTCAAAAATATGTTGTCCTGGGTGATGGACACATAAGACAATAATGTCACAAGTTAACAAACAATAAGGCTGTTATGACCCAATCTATTGACATAATTGTCCCCGATATTGGAGATTTTCAGGATATCCCTGTTATTGAAATCCTGGTAAAACCAGGCGACAAGGTAGAAAAGGAAACCTCACTTATAACGCTGGAAACGGATAAGGCAACTATGGATGTCCCTTCCCCACACGCCGGCGTAATAAAAGAAATAAAGGTTAAGGTTGGCGACAAAGTAACGCAAGGGTCGCTCATTCTGATATTGGAAACAATAGCCACCGCAACTGAAACAGCCAAAAACAAGCGCGATTCAGTAACGGTCGCCAATAACAAAGCACCCGTTCCGACCAGCACAGATTCCGGCGACTTCCACGCTGAGGTCGTTATACTCGGTGCGGGGCCAGGCGGATACACTGCCGCATTTCGCGCCGCCGATCTAGGCAAAAAAGTAGTATTGATTGAACGCTATCCGACACTCGGCGGCGTTTGTCTGAATGTCGGCTGCATTCCGTCCAAGGCACTGTTGCATGTCGCAAAAATTATCACTGAAGCTGCAGATATTTCCCCGCATGGCGTTACTTTTGAAAAACCAATCATCACCATCGACAAACTGCGCACCTGGAAAGAATCCGTCATCAAGAAACTGACCAACGGACTAAAGGCACTGGCAAAACAACGCAAAGTTAAAATCATCCACGGTACCGGTAAATTTACTGCGCCCAATATAATCCGGGTGGAAACAACGGATGGTGCAAAAACTGTCTCTTTCGATAACTGCATCATCGCCGCAGGTTCAAGTGTGGCACGCATCCCTGGTTTTCCCTACGATGATCCGCGTATTATCGACTCCACCGGCGCACTGAAACTAGAAACCATTCCAAAACGCATGCTCATTATTGGCGGCGGAATTATTGGCCTGGAAATGGCAACGGTCTATGCTGCGCTTGGCAGCAAAATCAGTGTCGTGGAATTAATGGATCAGTTAATCCCCGGTGCCGATGTTGATCTCATTAAACCACTGCATCGACGCATACAAAAACGCTACGAAGCAATTTACCTGAAGACAAAAGTAACTAAAATTGAAGCGAAAAAAATGGGGTTAAAAGTAACTTTTGAGGGTAAAAATGCGCCTGAGCCTCAAATTTATGATCGCATCCTGATGGCGACGGGACGTTGTCCAAATGGGCGCGATATAGGCGCGAAAAATGCAGGTGTGACGATTAATGAACGTGGCTTTATTCCGGTAGACCACCAACTGCGTACCAATATCCCTCATATTTTTGGAATTGGCGATATTGTTGGAGAACCCATGTTGGCGCACAAGGCTACTCATGAAGGCAAACTAGCCGCAGAGATTATTGCCGGACATAAAGCCGCATTTGATGCTCGCACCATCCCCTCGGTCGCTTATACCGATCCAGAGATTGCCTGGATGGGCTTGACAGAAACTGAAGCAAAAAAACAAAACATTGATTATGAAACAGCGACTTTCCCCTGGGCAGCCAGTGGCCGTGCCATTTCAATGGCGCGTGAAGAAGGTATGACAAAATTATTATTGGATAAAAAGTCTCGCCGCATCCTCGGTGCGGGGATCGTAGGCATTAACGCCGGTGAGCTGATTGCTGAAACCGTGCTGGCACTGGAAATGGGTTCGGACATGGAAGATATTGGTCTCACCATCCATCCTCATCCAACGTTATCAGAATCAGTATTCTTTGCCGCCGAGATCGCGGAAGGATCAATCACGGATCTTTATATGCAAAAAAAATAACAGCCGCTGTGGCCGGGAACGATTTTTACAACCCAATGTCCATAATCCAGCCCAAAAATGAATAATAACAATTGCAAAATTACACTAATACACTCGCTATCTAATGAAACAAAATAGAAAAAATGGCTGTTATTAGAAATAAGAGGAAAATAGCATTGATGCTGTTTATTTTTGCGGCACTTGCGATTACCCTCTTAATTACTCCCGATAAAACCAACCATAGTTTGACTTCAATGGACAATATTAAACTGTCCCATAGCAATATTGCTCTGGCCATTAAAACTAAATATGATCAAGAATTGGGCAATTTAGCTAATTATAAAGCGAGCCATTACGCGGCTAGAATCTATCGCATCAGTGGGACTACGAGCTATCTTCCCTATAATTTGCAAGATTTAAGGTATATGAAAGATAGAGTTGAGCAGCTTTTACAAGTTGCACACGATAACAATGAAGTTAAGTATTCAAGCACAAAACCGAGCAAGTGGCTTGCAAAAGCGAACGATTCGTCTGCCAGAATCAGGGCAGAATTGCGACGCAAATCTCTGGACATAGCGCCTTCTCTCCCTTACTATTTGAGTAGTTTATCAATACTCAGACGTTCCTTAGAATATCGCATTTGTTACCAACCGTTTGATCAACTGAAAGAACAGGTGCTGGCACATGATTATACGCGCAGCTTAAGCGATCCTTCCTTAATCAAAGCTTGGGCAGCGCAACTTGCCAATATCGTAATATGGATTAAACAACTAGGTGGAAAAGATTACAGTGATGTCTTCCTCGGCGCATTACAAGCAGTCTATCCAGACGATCAAGATAAGCTGCTAAACATACAACAATATGAAAATAAAATATATGGCCTTACGCATATGATTTTAGCAAGCAGCCAATATTATCAGTATCATATTAACCGTGATGATTTTGCGGGGATCTTTGAATACTTTGACAACAACATCGACACCATCATTTCTCGCGCCAAAGCCGATGTGGTTGCAGAAGTCGGCATTGCTTATTTATTAGCCAGTGAACACGATAACCCTGCCTTTGAAAAAGCCAAGCAGAATATTGCACAACAATATGACGAAACATATCACATGATCCCGAGTATCGACGGCACCTTCGACATTTCAGCGGGCGCACATCGCAACATTCTAGCTATTATGTTGCTATCGTCCCCCCAACAGCTATATCCTGGACCGTGGTTGGGAGAAATTGTAGATAACACACAGCTGCCCCAAGGCATGAACCACTGCAAGCAATCGTAGCTATTAATGTATACTTATTAAAGTTATTATGCGCTATACCTCGTTAATAAATTTCCTTTTACTATTTACTAATATCAAGGCAATCATTCGGTCTCAATACATGGGGCTATATATCCCAAATCTGACACGATCTTATTACAGCATCCCTTTGTTGATAATAATTTTTATTGCATTATCAGGCTGCAAAACGGTTGACACCCAGTCAACAGTTTACCCAACTCAACAACAACAAAACCACATCCTTGAAGAAAGATTAGCCGCATACACTGCGCTTGAAGAAGCACTAGCAATTCGAGAAGCTGAAATCAACGCCAGAGAAAAAGAACTCGTCGATTTATATGCAGAATTAGTAAAAGAGAGAAAAACGCTAGCAGCAAGCAGAGCGAATCAAATTGCAAGTAAGAAAAATGATGCAGCGAACCAGAAAATTCAACAAACCGCCCTCAAGAGAACGAGTAACCAAGACCCAAATAATAACCGTATTATCTTGGGTGAAATAGAAAATATTTTTCTTGATCCGCCTAGCATGGAATTCAGCGCACGAATTGATACTGGCGCAAAAACTTCATCACTCAATGCAGTTGACATCGTTGAATTCGAACGTGATGGAAAACCTTTTGTTAGATTTCATGTTATTCATCCAGAAACTGGTGAAAAGATAGAGTTAACACGACGAGTACGCGGTTATGTGCGCATCAAGGATCATAAAAGTGAGTCGCGGCGACGCCCGATCGTAAGTTTGCGTGCCAGACTAGCCAATATTGACGAAAGTATCAGTTTTACCTTAGTTGATCGCAGTAAATTTAGCCAACAGGTCTTAGTTGGCCGGAATTTTTTGCGGGATTTGGCCATCGTGGATGTCAGCAAAAAGCATTCAATTCCGAGTATTGACCCAAAATTAAGTGAATCCAAGTAATGCAAGCGACATTCAGGTTATATGCGCTGGTCCTGCTAATAATGAGCGCGGGAATAGGATTAATACTATATAAGCATTTGGCGCTGGGGTTCCCGCTCCTTCCTGACGAAAAAAAATTGGTGTGGATAGTTGAAGCCAAAATTGATTTTATCGCCCATGGTGACCCGATTAATGTTTCCTTTGCGCTACCGCCCAAAAACCCGGATATAACTTTTTTGAACGAGGATTTTGCCTCTCCGGATTATGGTTTCAGCAAACTGGAACTAAAGGAGGGACGTCGTGCACAATGGAGCAAAAGAATAGCGGATGGCCCGCAGACGTCTTTTTATCGTCTCAGTATCTATAAAAATGATCGGATGGCCGCAATCCATGCCACTGATAATCCCCATGAACTAGTAGAGCCTGAATTTGATGAAGTACTTCAAACTGCCGCAACGGCTTTACTTAACCAAGCACGCAGCAAATCAGCCGATACCGAAACTTTTACACGAGAACTGATCAAGTCATTAAATTCCGAATCTCCCACTCAGAATCAAAGCCTACTCATCAATAACCAAAGTAGCGCTGATGAGAAAACCAGTCTGCTGGTTAGCTTGCTGGCAATGGAAGGTATTAGTGCAAGAATAGTGAGTGGTCTTTATTTGGAGGGGGGCCGGCGTAGACAATCTCTGGCTAATTTTATCGAAGTCCATGATGGCACCCAATGGCTATTATTTAATCAAGACACAGGCAATAGCGGATTACCAGACAATTTTCTGATATGGCAACGTGGTGGCCAATCCCTGCTCGATGTTGTTGGTGGCACAAATTCTCGCGTTTCTTTTTCAATAATTGAAAATGTACAGTCCTCCAGGGATCTCGTCTTGGGTGACAGCCAAGACGAACAAGCTGGCGGCATCATTGATTTTTCTATATACAGTCTACCTATCGAGCAACAAAATGCATTTAAAATGATTCTATTATTGCCTATTGGCGCATTAGTTGTTGTTATTATGCGTCTTTTAGTCGGCATCAGAACTTCCGGCACTTTCATGCCAATTTTAATCGCCCTGGCATTGATAGAAACCACGCTGGTGGCCGGTATTATTATGTTTTTAATCGTGGTCAGTGCGGGGCTGTTGATACGGTCCTATCTGTCATACCTTAACTTACTTCTTGTTGCGCGTATTTCAGCAGTCATTATCGTCGTTATAACAATTATGGCGAGCATCAGCATAATCAGTCATAAATTGGGCCTCAGTCAGGCGCTTACCGTTACTTTCTTCCCATTAATTATTCTGGCATGGACCATAGAACGCATGTCCATTTTATGGGAAGAAGATGGGCCGAAGGAAGTATTCATTCAAGGGGCCGGCAGCCTTATTACGGCCATTGTTGCGTACCTGTTCATGACCAATCATATTATTGAGTACCTAAGTTTCAATTTTCCGGAATTAATGCTGGTAAACTTGGCATTCATTTTGATTCTTGGTCAGTACACGGGCTATCGATTCACCGAACTATACCGTTTCAAATCACTAGAACAACAAAATGTTTCTGATAAGTCCTAAAAAACTTCGCAAGGTTGGCATTATTGGTATGAATCAGCGGAATTTTGGCTTGGTGGCTCGGTATAACCCACGTCGTCTATACCCACTGGTAGATGACAAATTAAAAACAAAATTACTAGCGCAGAAGGCCGGGATCGCTGTACCAAAATTACTGGGTACCTTGCTTTATCAACATGATGTCAGAAAACTGGAAAAACTACTAACAGCTTACGACGAGTTTGTTATTAAGCCCGTTAAGGGTAGTGGCGGTAAAGGAATCCTGGTTATTTCCAGACGTGAACACAATCTCTATTTCAAACCCGGCGGTGATATGCTATCGCTGATGGAAATCAAGCGCCATGTATCCAATATATTAAGTGGACTACACAGCTTAGGTGGAAAACCTGACACAGTTATGATTGAATCCTTGATTAAGCTTGATCCGGTTTTCTCTGATTATAGTTATGAAGGGGTGCCTGATCTACGCGTGATCGTCCTGCAAGGCTATCCTCTCATGGCAATGCTGCGTCTTGCTACGCATGCATCGGATGGCAAAGCAAATCTGCACCAAGGTGCGGTTGGCGTTGGCATCGATATTGGTACTGGTAATGCACTTCATGCGGTTCAATTTGGAAAACCCGCACAACGTCACCCAGACACACGCAAGGTCTTCACCGAACTCGCAATTCCTCATTGGGACAAGTTATTATCACTGGCCGCAGCGTGTTATGAAATGACAGGTCTGGGTTATCTAGGCGTAGATATTGTTTTGGACCGAGATCAGGGACCCATGATTATTGAACTTAATGCACGCCCCGGACTGTCCATTCAAATTGCCAATAATGCTGGACTTATCCCTCGCGTCAAAACTATAGAAGCGCTAAAAAATATCGATCCAGACCCAGAATCACGGGTTAATTTCAGTAAAAAATATTTCTCGGCAAACCCTAGTTTGCAAGCCGCGCCACACACAGAGCATGCACGATCAAACAACCTTGCTTTACAATAAGGTAAGGTTATAGTAAAACCTGCCAGTAACACTGAAAAGCTACTTGTTTCCGTAAATATCAAGTTAAAGGCATGCTAGGTTTCACATTTTTTCTGTTTCAGAGCAACTTCATTTATTGACTAAAATGTCGTCACGTTGGTTTCTTGTCCAAATCCTGTCTATTACAGCAGCAATTATCATCAGTTTTTTTGCTGTTGGCCAATTATTGACAGGACCTGCGTCGACGGCGGTTGGAACACTATCGACCGATTTTCCAGCTGAACCGGTTCAATTCCCTGTTAATTCCGAATCCCCTGTCCACGGTTGGTTGGTATATGGCGATCCCGGCCATGGCGTCGTTCTCCTTGCCCACTCGATACGAAGTAATCGACTTGAAATGCTCAGCCGGGCCAGATTTCTGAATGAACAAGGCTATAGTGTCCTACTTATTGATTTGCAAGCGCATGGCGAATCGCCTGGCAAGCGAATCACTTTTGGCGCACGTGAATCTGAAAGCATTGAAGCCGCTGTCGCTTTTCTCAGAAAAACTTTCCCCCTTGAGCGAATTGGCGCCATTGGCGTTTCCTTGGGTGCGGCATCCATCGTTCTGGCAAAACACACCTTAAAGCTGGATGCCGTTGTACTTGAATCCCTCCATCCAACAATAGAAGAAGCCGTAGAGAACCGGCTCAAACTCCATTTTGGCGAATATGGATCTGTATTGCTACCGCTGATACTGTTCCAGTTTTCTTTTTATCTGGATATTCCTACCGATGAATTAAGTCCGATTGCAAAAATTGATAATCTCAATACCCCGTTACTGCTGATTTCCGGCACCAACGATGCGCACACGACATTACCTGAAACTGAACGTCTGTTTGCAGCTGCCCGTGATCCCAAGGAAATCTGGATTATTCCAGGTGCCGGGCATTTCAATATGCACAGTTACGCCGGAAGAACCTATGAAAATCGTATTTCGGCTTTCTTGCATGAAAATTTACGTTAACAAAATTTCGAACCAGTTGCTTATTTTTGGAAATTTTGTAACTATTCAATTAGCAATACGCTGAAGATAATTTACGCGCGCTCTTTATCGCAAAAACAAGACAAACATATGCGTTGTTATAAAGTTGATTACAAAATCATTGGTCATGATATTCAAATAGTCGAAATAGCGCTTGACCCGGATGAAGCAGTTAATGCCGAAGCGGGCACTATGACATATCTGGAACAGGATATTTGCTTTGAAACCAAATTCGGCGACGGATAAAGCAGTGGCGTGATGGGTAAACTATTCGGCCTGGGTAAACATGTGTTAACCGGTGAGTCTGTCTTTCTGGCCCATTTTACTAATGAAAACAACCAAAAACGTCATGTTACTTTTGCGGCATCTTTTCCAGGTTCTGTAATTTTCCTTAATCTAGCGCAACTGGAAGAAGAAATTATACGTCAAAAAGATTCATTTCTGGCCGCTGCATTAGGTACCCAGGTTAATATTGCCTTCCATAAAAAACTGGGTGCTGTCTTTTTTGGTGGGGAAGGCTTCATACTCCAGCGTTTACGAGGTGACGGCATGGCATTTATACATACGGGTGGCACCGTCATCTAGAAAACACTTAATAATGAAACGTTACGTATGGATACAGGCTGTCTGGCTGGATTCTGTGGCGATATTGACTACAACATTGAAATGAACGGTAGATTAGAAAGTATGTTTTTTGGCGGAGAAGGGCTTTTCTTAGCAACGCTTTCCGGATCAGGCTCAGTATGGATCCAAAGCAAGCCATTCTCAAGACTTGCGGAGAGAGTAATGAGCTATTCTTTCAGCAGCACACAAGGCGAGGAATAAATTCGTGGTAACCACAGGAAATAAAGTATGAATGAATATAGGAATATTTTGCTGGCCGTTGATTTCTCAACAGATGATCATTATGTGGCACAAAAAGCAAAACATTTGACAGAAACATTTAAAGCAGAATTAAGTATTATCCATGTGCTGGATAATATCCCGATGCCAGATACTGCTTATGGAACGATTATTCCACTGGATCAACTGACATCCAATGAATCACTGGAAACTGAAAAAAATAATTTAACAAAAATTGCTGACCAGCTTGGCGTTAGCTCATGCCACCGATGGCTGGTCTGGGGAGAACCGAAACAGGAAATTGCCCAGTTTGCCGAGGAATATCATATTGACTTGATTGTTGTTGGTTCACATGGTCGACACGGCCTCGCATTGTTGTTGGGTTCGACAGCGAATGGTGTTTTACATTATGCTAAATGCGACGTACTCGCCATTCGTTTGCAAGAAGAAGGGGAAATGTCTTAGCTTTGACGGATTACCAGAGTCTTTTCCACCAGGACACATCTTCAATTGGGTGGTAACCCGCAAGATGCGAACTATCAGGAAAATTCTGCTGCAAAACACGCTCGGCATCATCCCGTAAATCATCCAAGCCCAACAGGTCGTAGGCTTTTACCATAATGAACAGCGCTTCTTCCGTTGCTGGTGTCGTCGGGTATTCACGCAGCGCAAACTGCGCCCGATTAGCGGCAGCAATGTAAGCTTTCCGCTTCATATAATAACGCGCCACATAAATCTCACTCATGGCTACCACATTAATCAAATGGGCCATACGCTGTCTGGCATCCGGAGCATATTTACTGTCAGGATAACGCGTCACCAATATCCTGAAATGTTCAAAGGATTCGCGGGAAGCCTTTGAGTCCCGCTCACTCATGTCCTGCTTAAGGACGCCCTGCATCACATAACTCATAATACCCCAATTATCATTGAAATTAGCCAATCCCTTGAGATAATAGGCATAATCAACGTTTGCATGATTTGGGTGTAACTTGATAAACCGGTCAGCTGCGGCAATGGCGGATGCCTGTTCCTGATCCTTATAATAAGCATAAGCCGTTTCAAGCTGCGCTTGCTGCGCAAAACGGCCATAAGGAAAACGCGCCTCCAAAGATTCAAATAATGCTATGGCGGCGGAATAATTGCCATCGCTCAGTTTTTCCTTGGCTTCAGTGTAGAATTTTTGGGCCGACCAATCTTTGGTTTCTTCCTTCTGTTCTGGCATTATGCCACAAGCGGATAATGCCAACACGAGTAACAAAATTGAATAACGCAACATGATAAAACCCACAAAAGACGCAAAAGAATTGATAAATTATAACGCAAACACGGCACTGCACGAATCGGGTGAATTGAACGAAACCATGGTCGATGTCACTATCCCGAATAGCTACGCCGGTCTACGTCTTGACCAGGCTTTGGCGCAATTGTTCCCCAACTGGTCGCGCAGCCGTCTGCAGCTATGGATTTCACAAAAACGGATAACGTTAGATGGCAAAGCAGTCAATTCTAAACAAAAAGTATGGGGGAACGAACAAATTTGGATTAATCCAAAGAATCTTTCCGCTAATCCCCAATTCGCGGCCGAAGCCATTCGACTTAACATCATTTACGAAGATGATTTCCTGTTAATCATTAACAAACCAGCCGGAATGGTCGTTCATCCTGGTAACGGTAATTGGCAAGGAACAATGTTGAACGCCCTGCTGCATCATGCGGCGCAACTTAGCTATATACCCCGCGCAGGTATTGTTCATCGGCTGGACAAAGACACCAGTGGACTGCTGGTCGTGGCAAAAACCATCGATGCACAAATAAATCTGATACGGCAATTGCAACAACATCAGGTAAAACGGAATTATTTGGCGCTGGTGTTGGGCCAAGTTACGCAAAACGGCACCGTCGATCAGCCAATAGGACGACATCCGGTACAACGCACCAAAATGGCAGTTATCAAAAAAGGAAAGCCGGCACGCACCCATTATCAGATTCTGGAGCAATTTGACGGCTGCACCTTACTTCAATGCAGCTTGGAAACGGGCCGAACCCATCAAATTCGTGTCCATATGCATAAAATTGGCCATCCACTGGCAGGTGATCCTGTTTACGGTGGCAAACCAAAAAAAATAAATCAAGAAATTGGACAGTTGCTAACAATTTTTCCCAGGCAAGCATTACATGCACAACAATTGGAACTTGCTCACCCAAAAAACGACAAGATCATGAGTTGGGAAGCAGCATTACCTGATGACATGAGCGCATTACTGCAAACATTGCGGCAACATTGTTGAGGGATTCCAATATCCCCTTCCCTCTCGTTTCATGGTCAAATCGTTAAAGTACAAATTGCCTCAACGTTGGTGTGTTTTGCAAACGGCTATGATATAGTCTTAGTTGAGATAGCATATGTTTCGCGGCGGCGGTGGATCTCGAAAAGAATATTCCATTTATAATAAATACGAGCTACTCCACAAAGAAAAACAAAGATATACATGAGACTTCTGTAGTTATACCACAAATAAAAAGTATAAGCGTAAAGAACCTCTAGCAAAGCTATTCACAATATATACTGTGACATAACATTAAGACATATTTGTGTTGTTATGGCTAGGGACAAATCAATGATGTTCCTCACGAACTCACTTTCTGTCGCATCTTTAACGAATTTCCCTGATCACAAGTGCCTCAGCCTACGCTTATAAAATTCATCATAACCTCCAAACGTGCAAATGATAATATAAGCTTCAAAAACACTTATATTCAAGCTTAATCGGATTAAAATTAGATTTAATATTGGAATTGATAATTATCTCTTGTATGCCTGTGTCGTTTGGAATTTTATTATTGGTACAGGCGCTTCCAATTGATCCTGATAAAAAATCAAGCTTACCAGCTTCAAGCAATGTTTATCCAGAACTTGTTATCAGGAATCTGCGCTAAAGCGCGTAGCAGGCTGACCGGAACTCCTGAATCATAAACACACTAATGCTATCAATATGACGAGTCCTTCGATTAACAAACCAAGCGATTGGTACATATCCCTTGCCATCGTTTTTGCAGGGGTATTAGCGGCGATTCTTTTTGGCTTGGTGTCGGTTACGGCTCACCCGATACTCGTTATTTTTTCTGTGGCTATCCTTGTAGGCGCCGGTTTGATGACACGGCCCGCGTGGATCATGTGGCTAGTTTTATCACTCGGTTTGTTAGTGCAAGGCAATCTCCCACTCTATATATCTGATGAGTTAGCTCAAAAAGCAGCGTGGGGGGTTTCGATGCTTGGCTTCTTCCTATTGCTCCTAGCGATTTTAAAAACCGTAACAACGCCGAGCATAAGACAAAACACCCCTGCCTTTATCTGGCTAGCTCTTGGATTTCTTGCTTATGCACTACTCAACTCGCTCATCCAATGGAATTCGGTTGTTGAGTTCACCGGCGGCTTTAAACGCTACTTCCAGATGTGGGGACTAATATTCGCCTTGTGCTGGCTTGCTTTTGATGAGCACAACATCCACCGTTGGCGAGTACTTGTTGTAATCACGGCATTGGTGCAATTGCCGTTTGTCATTCACCAAGTCCTCGTTTTTGTTCCTATTCGGGAAGGAATGGTCCATTATGTTCCCGGCCTGATACCGATCGACGTTGTTGCTGGAACCTTTGAGGCAAACCTTTTTCAAGGGGGCAGCAATGGAGAGATGGCTGCTTTCCTTATTATCATAGCGGCTTTCCTGTTTACGCGGTTTCAGGAGAAGCTAGTCACCTTGCCACGTTTCCTGTTAATGATGCCAGTTATTTTAGCGCCACTGTTTCTAGGGGAAACTAAAGTGGTTATTGTAATGATTCCACTGGCACTTCTCGTGCTTTACCGTCGGGAACTAATCACCCGACCGCTTTACGGACTGATTATTCTGCTTATTGGCATGATTTTCATTGTTGCCTTGGCTTATGCATATCTAAGCATGACTGAACATAAGAGCATCGATGCGCTAGTCGACGAGACTATCGGCTACAATGTTCAAGGAAGTGGATATGCTGATTTTCACCTTAACCGCACCACAGTGTTGACTTTCTGGGCAGAACGTCAGGGCACCCATGATCCAGTTTCTTTTGTGCTCGGAAGCGGTCTGGGAAGTGCACACACCGAAACCGGTGGCCATGTAGCCATGCGTTATCCTAAGCATGGCATCAATTTGACAGCATCTTCAACCCTGCTCTGGGAAATGGGTATATTTGGATTTGGTTTGTTCGTCGCCGTTTTTGTCTCGGCCTGGCGCTGCGCTGGTCGATTACGAAGAGAGTCCTCCACACCAATCATACGAGCTGATGCCAAAGCACTTCAGGTGGCTTTGATGCTGTTTGGCTTCTTCCTGTTTTACCGGCAATCGATGATGGAGACGCCAAGTATCCAGATTGTGTTTGCCATGATGCTGGGTTATTTGTCCTGGCTGTATCGCCAGCATGCTTTTACAAAAAGCGATAACCTGCCCCATGAGTAGCTCATCACCCTATTCCATCGCGGCGCTAAAGCGCAGTACCATGCACTTTCTCTCCGGCAAAGTCGTCTCTGCGCTGCTTACCTTTGCCATCCTGCTTTTGCTGGTCCGGTTGCTGCCAGTGGAAGAGTATGGTGTTTATATTACATTGACAGTGGGGATGGAGCTTACAATTATCATTACAGCGCTTGGGCTGCCGTTTACGCTGGGACGCTTTTTACCAGAATTTCGCTTGTATGCCAGCGGAAAAACGCTGACGCACTTCGTGCGGCAAATCTTTATCCTAATCAGCCTGCTTCTCGCTGCAGGCACACTGTTATTATTCATGGCGATGCCATGGCTGCTACAGTCCCTTAACATCGAACAATATACGAATGTAGCAAGACTTTATCTTCTGGTTCTGCTATTAGAAGGACTTGGAATCCATCTCAGGTTAAATGCGCTCTCACCATTATTACAACAAGGCCAGGCACAAATCAGTCAAATAGCGAGAAATCTGACCTTGTTGTTGCTGCTGTGTATTGCAGCGGTTCAGGGAGCAGTTCATCTACATCATGTTGTACTTGCCGAAATAGTGGCATCGATAGCTGGCGGCGCGCTGGCGCTGCGCGGACTGGTTAAGCATTTGCATGGGTTGCGCAATATACCAGGAAGCGATGACTGGCAGCCCCCTACATGGTCAGAAAAATGGCATGTCGCTCGTCATATGTATTTTAGTTATCTTGTTAC
>JAJFJI010000208.1 GCA_021774205.1 Nitrosomonas sp. | reverse complement strand
TTTCTGAATCTGAAATTAAATTAAAGGAAATTGTTCAGGATGGCGTTAATGAATGGACTGAACGTGTAAGTACATTCATGCTGGAAGATCAGGAGTAGAACCGATGAAGCGACCAAATACAATGAATACCATATTATGGCTGGGGATTATCTTCTCAGCAATAATGTTTTTACCTGCCGTTGCTGCGCAAGCACCTACTGAGGAATCGTCGTTAAATAATATCCATGCAATTGATATTTCGACAGTGCAGGGTGGCCTTATGTTGGTCAAAGTAACATTGGATAGACCATTTGATACTGTGCCCACAGGCGTTTCCCTGAATAATCCAGCAAGAATTTATTTTGATTTTATGGATATTTCTAACGGACTTGATAAAAATTCCCTGGAAATTGATGAGGGTGATTTAGACAGTATCAATGTCGTGGATGTGGGGAGCCGTACCCGTTTGGTATTGAATTTATCCAAACTGATGAGCCACGATACTTATGTTGAAGGTAATGCTTTCTATATACAATTGCAAACGGTTGCGGAAAATAGGACCGTTGATTCAATGGCTTATTTTTCGGAAAATACACTTGATAGCCAAAGTAACAGTTTGCTGGATTTGGATTTTCGCCGGGGTGTAAACGGCGAAGGCCGTATCGAAGTAGATTTATTTCAGGAAGGCACTGGTATTGATGTTCGTCAAGAAGGCGAAGACCTTATTGTTGAATTCATTGATACTCATTTGCCAAGTAATCTTGAAAGACGTTTTGATGTCACAGACTTTTCCACGCCAGTACAAACCATTGAAACCTACTCCCATGGAAAAAATGTGCGCATGGTTGTTAAATCCCAGGGACATTGGGAGCACTCAGCTCAACAAAAAGATACTCATTTTGTGTTGGAAGTCAGTGCATTAAAAGAAAATGACGAGGAGTTGTCGCATAGAAGGTTGATAAATGGCGGTTATACGGGTGAAAAGTTGTCGCTAAATTTTCAAAATGTGGATGTCCGGGCGGTATTGCAAGTAATCGCCGATTTTACCAATCTAAATATTATTGCCAGTGATACGGTTGTGGGTAGCTTAACGCTGCGTTTAAAAGATGTGCCTTGGGATCAGGCCTTGGATATTATCCTGCAGGCGACCGGATTGGATAAGCGCAAAACAGGTAATGTTATTTTTGTCGCGCCACGTGAAGAAATGGCGGCCAGGGAACTGCTTGATCTGGAATCACGTTTGCAGATTTCTGAGTTGGAGCCTGTTCGAACAGAAACGTATCACTTAAATCACCGGCGGGTTAACTCAATCGCCTTCGAAGGCATGCTGAGTAAACGCGGCGCTATCAATATGGATGAAATCAGCAATTCTCTGACGGTGACGGATATTTCAACTAATTTGATTGAAATAAAGCGACACATTAAGACGCTTGATGTATTTGAACGACAAGTAATGATTGAGGCGCGAATTGTTGAAGCGACAGATACCTTTAGCCGCAATCTAGGCGCTCGCTTTGGCGTTAAGACGGTACAGGGGATAGGTAATCGTAATCTGGGCGCTTCTGGCAGTGTGATAGATTCTAGTGCGTTGGCGGCAGGTGCTACCCCAAGTGGCGCAGCCCCGCTGAACGTTAATCTGCCTGCGGCGGGTATTGGCGCACTGGGCGGTCCTGCGGCATTGGGATTGAGTTTGATAAAAGTTAATAATGGTTCATTAATTAATCTGGAATTGTCCGCGTTGGAGACCGACAGAAAGGGAAGAGTGGTCGCCAGTCCTCGCGTTGTAACCGCACACGGGGTAGAGGCCATTATTGAGCAGGGTGATCGTGTTCCTTTTCAGCAGGCGACCAGTAGCGGGGCGACAAGTATTCGTTTTGTCGATGCGACGTTGGCTCTAAAAGTAAAGCCATTGATTACATTTGATAATAAAATTGACATGGAACTGAGTGTCAATCAGGATAAAATTGGGCAAAGTATCAATCAATTTCTGCCGCCCCCAATTAATACCAAGCAAATTACTACTAAGGTTTTGATAGAAAATGGTGGAACCGTGGTGATCGGTGGAATTTTCGAGCGAGATGAAAGTATACTGACAAACAAGGTGCCATTGTTGGGAGACATACCCATTCTGGGACATATTTTCCGTAATACTGCAAAACGGGATGATAAGCGGGAATTACTGGTTTTTGTCACGCCACGGATATTAAATGAACGTCTTAATCTAAGGTAGCGCGGACTTATCCACCTTGTTTAAATCCTGCCTGTCGCCATGCTTCATAGACGACGACCGCAACAGAATTGGATAAGTTTAAACTGCGACTTGCCGGTAGCATAGGAACACGAAGTCTATTTTTCGCTGGAAAATTTTCTAAGACCGCTACCGGTAATCCACAACTCTCTGCACCAAAAAGAAAACTATCTCCCGCAACGAAACCAGTCCTGTCGTAACGTTGTTTTCCTTTAGTGGTGACTGCAAACATTCGGCATCCCTGCAACTGCCTTGTACAATCATGCCAGTTATCATGAATAATCATCCCGGAAAACTCATGATAATCTAGCCCGGCGCGTAATAACTGTTTGTCTTGTAATCTAAATCCTAATGGCTTGATCAGATGTAATTTTGTGCCGGTATTGGCGCAAAGCCGGATGATATTGCCAGTATTCGGTGGAATTTCTGGTTGAAATAAGAT
>JAJFJI010000207.1 GCA_021774205.1 Nitrosomonas sp. | reverse complement strand
AATTGGCAGTGAATTCATGCCACCCTTGGATGAAGGCGATATTCTTTATATGCCAAGTACATTTCCCGGTATTTCAATCACCAAGGCCAAGGAGCTGCTACAGCAAACCGATAAAATTTTGATAACTTTTCCTGAAGTCGAGCATGTATTCGGAAAAATTGGCCGTGCCGAGACCGCGACTGATCCTGCACCACTATCGATGATGGAAACAACCATTAGCCTTAAACCCAAATCGGAATGGCCTGACCCGAACAAAACCACGCAGGAACTAATGGCGGAAATGGACCAAGCCATTCGCTTTCCCGGGCTAGCCAATGCTTGGACCATGCCGATTAAAACACGGATTGATATGCTATCTACCGGCATTAAAACACCCGTCGGTATTAAGATTTCCGGGCCGGATCTGAATATATTGCAGCGCTTATCCGAACAGGTCGAGCAAGTCATGAAAACCATGCCGGACACACTATCCGCTTTTGGCGATCGTGCCGTTGGCGGCTATTATCTGGATTTTGATATCAAACGACATGAAGCAGCGCGTTATGGCTTAACCGTAGGTGACGTACAAGACATCATTCAAAGCGCCATCGGTGGCATAAACATTACTGAAACCGTGGAAGGGCTGGAACGCTACCCGGTCAATTTGCGTTACCCCCGGGAATTGCGTGATAATCTGGAAAGCCTGGAACGTATACTGGTACCCACGCCGACGGGTGCACAAATTCCGCTGACACTGGTTGCCGATCTGACGCTGCGGCGTGGACCACCTTCAATTAAAAGTGAGGATGCGCGCCCCAATGCTTGGGTTTATGTGGATCTCAAAACCACCGATATCGGCGGTTTTGTCACCCAAGCAAAAACATTAGTGGAAAACCAAGTGGCCTTACCTGTCGGCTATACCATCAGCTGGTCGGGCCAATTCGAATATATGGAACGGGCCGCAAAAAAATTACGCATTGTGGTGCCGCTGACACTAGTACTTATATTTTTCTTACTGTATCTTACTTTTCGCAATGTGATGGAACCCGTTATCGTTATGCTAACGGTTCCTTTTGGCCTGGTTGGTGGAATCTGGCTGGTATATGGACTTGGATTTAATCTCTCTGTTGCAGTCTATGTTGGTTTTATTGCATTGGCAGGTACGGCCGCTGAAACCGGCGTCATGGTATTGAACTTTATTGATATCGAGATCACCAAATTACGTAAACAAAAACAAACCCGCTTATCATCTGCAGAAATCAGTCGAGCAGTCGAAGCAGCAACGGCCATGCGCGTACGCCCGGTTGCAATTACTGCATTTTCCACCATGATCGGATTAATTCCCATCATGTTTGCCACCGGCAGCGGCGCTGATGTTACCCATAGAATCGCCGCGCCGGTATTAGGTGGAATGCTGACTGTACTACTGCTGGCATTGCTGGTATTTCCGGTCATCTACAGTTTGGTGCTGCAGTTTCAGGAAAAACGAAAAGAAAAAAATATTAGTGCAAATCAATGACAAGGTTAATTCTTACCGCAACAAATCGGCACCATTTTGGTGTTTCGTTCATTTAGAATAAGCCATTCAACCTAAATCCTCAGTTGGGTGGTGTTTAGCGTGCGTTGTTGTTTCTTTTTGGCAAGGCGAAAGAGACGGTATAACTCGTTATTACAACGAATTGCAACGCAGCAAATAAGAAAGAATGGCGTACTATAAGCAACATAGCGGTCAACTGAGGATTTTAGGTTCAACGTTTAAATTTTATCAATGGTTTCAACGACAGCTTCTAAAACACTTTCTTCCCGTATCAGCAATCAGGAAATAGCTTCCTGGGTAGAGTCTGCCAAACCCATGCTTTCATCCAATGACAGCGCGGTGCTCAGGCATGCCTTAGATTATTCGTCGCAGCTGTACACCGATAAAAAACTGCCCTCTGGAGAACTGGTAACCCGGCACATGTTGGGTACAGTAGCGATCCTCATCACACTGAAAGTAGACAGTGATACCTTGGCGGCCGGAATGCTCCATGCCATAGCTGATTATCTGGATGAATACATAATAAAATTGCAAGCCGACTTCAGTCCTACCGTTGCCCATCTGGTCGAAGGCGTGAAACGTATACGGCGTATTCAGGTTTTTGGCATCAAGGAGAATGCAACCAAACATGGCGCACAAATCGAGGTTTTTCGCAAAATGCTACTGGCTATGGCGGAAGATATTCGTGTGGTGATCATTCTTCTAGCGAGTCGTGTGCAAACCATGCGATATGCTGTTGCGAACGAGGCTCCAAAGCGCACGGAAATCGCACGTGAGACACTGGATATATTTGCCCCATTGGCAAATCGACTCGGATTATGGCAGATAAAGTGGGAGCTGGAAGATTTGTCGTTGCGCATTATCGAGCCGGCGCGCTATAAAAAAATCGCCAAGTTGTTGGAAGAAACCCGTTCCAGGCGAGAACAATACATTGCGCAAGTGGTTACTGAATTACAGCATGAATTGCAACAAGCTGACATTCAAGCGGAAGTTATTGGGCGCCCCAAGCATATTTACAGCATTCACAAAAAAATGAAGCATAAAGATCTGGACTTCAGCGAAATCTACGATGCGCGCGCCGTCCGAGTTCTGGTCGATGATATTAAAAATTGCTATGCCGCGCTGGGTATAGCGCACAATTTGTGGACACCGATACCAAAGGAATTTGACGATTACATTGCCAAACCAAAAGGTAACAATTATCGCTCTCTGCATACCGCCGTCACTGGTCCCGAAAACAAAGTGGTGGAAGTACAGATTCGAACGCATGAAATGCATCGCCACGCCGAGCTGGGTGTTGCTGCCCACTGGCGCTACAAGGAAGGAACCAGTCGCGACGCCCGCTATGAGGAAAAGATTACCTGGTTACGGCAAATACTGGAATGGAAAAATGATGTATCGGATGCTGGAGAGTTGGCTAGGCATTTCAAAACCACATTATTTGAGGACTCAGTTTATGTGATGACTCCACAGGGCAACGTAATCGCCTTGCCCAAAGGCTCTACGCCTGTGGATTTTGCTTATCATGTACATACTGATCTTGGCCACCGCTGTCGTGGCGCAAAGGTGGGCAAAATGATCGTTTCACTTGATTACCCACTGCAAAACGCACAGCAGGTAGAAATTATCGCAGCTAAGCAAGGGGGGCCCAGTCGAGACTGGCTTAATCCAGCTTTGGGCTTTCTCAAAAGCCACCGCGCTCGAACAAAAGTCAGACAATGGTTTAACAGTCAGGCACTTGAAACCACACTGGCGCAAGGACGAACAATCGTAGAGAAGGTATTGCAGCGCCATGGCATGACGGCAATAGGTCTTGAGAAATATGCCAGTAAATTCAATTTTACCAAACTTAACGATTTTTTCATCGCGGTCGCCAAAGGTGAACTTAGCAATCGTCAGCTGGAAACAGCTTTAAACAAACCCACAAAACTGACTACGACACAATCGGATCTGCTTGCCGACAGAAAAATCATTGCACGATCCGCCTCACAGCAAACTGGCAACGACATATGTGTAGTTGGTGTCGACAATTTACTCACGGTATTAGCGAAATGTTGTAAACCTGTACCCCCCGATCCTATTACCGGCTTTGTCACCACACGTGGGCGCGGCATTATGATTCATCGTCAAGACTGCAGCAACCTATCCGGGCTATCGAGTGAAAGCGCTAAGCGACTGGTTGAAGCGGACTGGGGTTCATTGAATGATAAGCACTACCCAGTTGATGTCATGATTGAAGCGCATGATAGACAATGGTTGCTGCGGGATATTTCCGATATTTTGTCACGCGAAAAGATAAATGTTGTCGCAATCAATGCCCAAAGCCGTCATGTAAGGGCTACAATTAAATTAACACTGGAGGTTAGTGGCGTGGCCCAATTAACCCGGGTTATAGAACTAATAAAGGGAATGCCTGACATAATATCAGCAGCGCGCAAATAAAAATAACTCGCCAGTTCTGCACCCATTCTAGGGATCCATCATTTTTATTTCTACAAGATATTAAGTATTATGTCACCCGATCGCGCAAGTGCTGTGAACTTGAGTCGCCCCTGCAAAGACCTGTAGAAATTCAATGGATCTTACTTTGACACACAGCGTCGAAGTATAAGGGGACGCAGGGCTTATGATAAAATGATCGTCTTTGGCGTTCTGAAGCGCCAAGGGCAGGTCTATACAGAGATTGTGCCAAATGCTAAGGTAACATGCAGGGTGTTTATCCGTGGATATGTGGCACCTGATGCTGCAATCCATTCTGATAGATTGGTCGATATCGGTTTTGACAAGCACTACAGGGCGTATCATAGTGAAAATGAATTGGCCAGAGACAAATCGGCATAGAATGGTATTGAATTCTTCCTGAAACTTTGCTAAACGTCGTCTGGCAAAGTTTAACAGCGTACCTGAGCATCACTTTTATCTGCATCTGAAAGAAACTTAAATTCGTTTTAATCCGCATCATGCACTATGCAAAGACTGTCACATTTTGTCACCGTTCCAGTTACCGTTTTTGATTAAATGATCAACGTAACGATCATAGGCTTTGGGAATGTCGGCGCCTCATTATTATTACTTTTATTGAA
>JAJFJI010000206.1 GCA_021774205.1 Nitrosomonas sp. | reverse complement strand
AATTTGTAACAAATAAGATCCTTATTAAATATGGTACGTACACGATTTGCTCCCAGCCCAACAGGCTACTTGCATATTGGCGGTGCTCGCACCGCTTTGTTTTCCTGGGCCTATGCACGCAAACACGGCGGAAAATTTGTCTTAAGAATCGAAGATACCGATCTTGACCGTTCCACTAAGCAATCAACTGAGGGGATATTAGATGGAATGGAATGGTTGGGTCTCGATTATGATGAAGGTCCATTTTATCAAATGAAACGGTTAGCCCGTTATCATGAAGTAGCTGAACAATTGCTGCATGATAATCGGGCATATTACTGCTACGCTAGCAAAGAAGAGCTAGACACGATGCGCGAACAACAACGCGCGGCAGGCTTAAAACCAAGATATGATGGTCGTTGGCGTGATTCAAAACAAACGCCGCCCGCTGGCGTCAAACCGGTTATCCGTTTTAAGAATCCTCAGGAAGGTTATGTTGTTTTCAATGATCTGGTCAAGGGTAAAATCACGGTGGCCAATCATGAACTTGATGATTTAGTGCTATTACGCAGTGATGGCATCCCAACTTATAATTTTGGCGTCATTCTGGACGACCTGGATATGAATATTAGCCATGTTATTCGTGGCGATGACCATATAAACAACACACCACGGCAAATTAATATCCTTAAGGCGCTGGACGCGACATTACCACAATATGCACATGTGCCTATGATACTTGGCACAGATGGCGAGCGACTATCAAAACGTCACGGTGCCGTCTCCGTAACTCAATATCGCGAGGATGGTTATTTGCCGGATGCTTTAGTCAACTATTTAGCAAGACTTGGCTGGTCTCATGGCGACGAAGAAATTTTTGACCGGGATCAATTAATAGCGTGGTTTGATTTAACATCCATCAATCATGCACCAGCAAAATTCGACCCTCAAAAATTACGTTGGTTGAACCAGCAATATCTTAAAACAGGTGACTTAAAACACTTGGCAAAACTGGCCATCCCTTTTCTTGAAAGAGACAACTGTGATATTTCAGACGGCCCAGATTTGTTAAAGATAGTGAATTTACTTAAAGAAAGAGTAGATACGATTGAAGAACTCGCAGATGCAGCAGTCTATTTCTTCCGACCACTGGAGCCATCAAGCGGTCTTAAAGCACAGCATTTCAATCTTGAGGTTAAACCAGTGTTGAACAACCTGGTTGAAAAATTCAATACCATTGAATGGAATCATGAAACCATACATAATGCGATTAAAAAAACCGCTAGCGAACATGGGATAAAACTTCCTAAGTTAGCAATGCCACTTCGGGTAATGGTAACAGGAGAGGCGCAAACACCATCAATCGCTGCAGTACTGGAATTGCTTGGACGTGAAGAGACACTAAAGCGAATGAGCAATCGTTTAACTTGCTTTCCTGATTAAAACCTATATCTAGTCCCTTGTATCCAATATTTTCCTATTGAAAATCGGTCTGCTCTTCATCTAAGCAAGCTTCATCTTCAATGAGGTTAATAACCAGATTTTGATTACTGGATAGAACAAATACAAGAGGTGGGCAACCATATAAATAGTATTTTTGATAATTATTATCGTTTGCGTTATTATTGCTTTATAAATAATTTGGTTTTAATAATTAATTGATACACTGATTTGCTCGGTACAGATAACATAAAAGACCAATTGCTGAGGTCGAGTTTTAACCACTACCCTGGCTTTACTTGCAACCGCGCCATTCAGTTACCCATCCCTATTTCTCCAACAATAGCGACAACCGGAAAAATTCTAGGAAGAATTCTGTTTAATCAAACAGACAAACCCAAAGTCTGTCGCAAATTGGCTGTTTTGTAATGCATTCTTTATACCGGAACAAAGTTGAGTACCTAGGTACTCAACAAAAATTTATCTCTTTACCCGGCCTACTATTTGTACTCGCTATTCATGGCGCATTGTTTTACGGGTTATGGCAGCAGCGGTTAATTCCACCCCCCGAGCAAATGGTCACGCTGTTTGTTGATTTTATTGCCGCACCCATGCCGAAAACAACACAAAAAACAAAACCAGAACCACCGCCAGCCAAGCTGCAACCAATAAAAAAGCCGCAGCCAAAGCCAGTAACGCCGCGCTTGGTATCAAAGGCCCCAGTCTTACCTAAAGAAGAAGCTATTGAATCACCGCCCGAGCCTGAACCAGATCTTGAACCCGAGGTTGACATAATGCCAGAACCCGAGATCGCAACCCGGCCAGCGCAAATGCAAACCGGGCCGGTTACCTTAACTTCCGAGCTCGCTGTTTCCTGCCCGGAATTAAACGCACCTGCTTATCCACCAATTTCACGCCGAATGGGTGAGGAAGGAAAACTGGTATTAAGGGTGGAACTTGATGAAAGCGGACGTGTAGATAACGCGGAAGTCATTAATAGCAGCGGCTATTCGCGCCTCGATGAAGCCGCCATAACAGCGGTAAAAAGCTGGCAGTGTAAACCGCCACTTCGCGATGGCGAGCCGGCACGGGCCATCGCGCTGCAACCTTTCAACTTTGTACTGCAAGGAAATTAAAAGAATGGAAAAAGGACTCGGTTTTGCTTACTTTCTCGCTCAGATTGATGGCGTTGGTATCAGTGTTTTGGTGCTGCTATTCTCGCTTTCTGTTTCGAGCTGGTACTTAATCATTACTAAAAGTATTGCAAATTTTATTGCAAAGCGACGCGCAGAAGATTTTCTTAAACACTTTTGGAGCGTTGCATCCTTAAAAGAAGTTAAGGAGAGTTTAAATAGTTCGACACCCAATAATGCTTTTGCACAACTTACAAAACTAGCCATTGATGCCGCGGACGACTCCAAAATTCATGATTCACAAAAACTGGCTGCCGCCGGTGGAACTAGTGAATTCATGACCCGCGCGTTACGCAATGGTATTGATCAGGAAGCAACTCGTGTCGAAAACGGCCTAACGCTGATTGCATCCGCTGGATCAGCAGCGCCCTATATTGGTTTGTTTGGTACCGTTTGGGGCATTTACCATGCGTTAATACAAATTGGCTTATCCGGCCAGGGTACGCTGGACAAAGTGGCTGGCCCGGTTGGTGAAGCGTTAATTATGACCGCTTTGGGTTTGGCTGTAGCAATTCCTGCGGTTTTGGCTTACAACGCTTTTGTAAGACGCAACCGAATATGGCTGGCGCGCCTAGATGCGTTTGCGCACGACTTATTTATCCTTACCACGGTTGGCGACAAAAATGATAGGCAAGTTAACGATGTACAGTCAGCGAATAAAGTTTCATCCCCAATAACCTTTACAACCACCGAGGAGAACCAATAATGGCATTTGGTAGCATGAGCAACAGTGGGCGCCAATCACCCATGGCCGAAATCAATGTCGTACCATTGGTGGATGTCATGCTGGTACTATTGATCATCTTTATTATCACCGCGCCACTACTCACGCATTCCGTAAAAATTGACCTGCCAAAAGCATCAAGTGAACCGAATATCACGCGTTCCGAGCATGTTGAATTGGCCATTCGTGCTGATGGCAGCTTGTTTTGGAACGGCGATCCGATCGCGTTAGCTAAACTTTCTCCACGCTTTACAACTACGGTGACAAAAGCCCCAGAGTCGGAATTACATATCAAAGCGGACAAGCTCGCGCATTACGAGCATGTTGCACGCGTTATGAGTATCGCTGCCAAAGCAGGCCTAACAAGAATCGGTTTTATTACCGACCCATCGGAACAATAAGTTCAATGTAAATACGGCGAATTGCTATTTTCCATTCATTTCTACTACTGGCAAATGCACCGCCTCAATATCCCCTGCATTGGGATCATTAAAAACATGCATGGATAGGCTGTTCTCACCGCGCGCAACAATTGTCGTTACCACCGCATCACCAGTCACGTTGACTGCTGTACGCAGCATATCCAGTAAACGATCGACGCCCATAATCAAAGCTATCCCTTCAACAGGCAAACCTACCTGATTAAAAACCATGGCGAGCATAATAAGTCCGACACCTGGCACGCCTGCAGTGCCGACTGAAGCCAACACCGCCATGCCAATGACTGTTAAATAACCAGCTAAACCCAATTCCATGCCATAAACATTAGCGACAAAAACAGTCGCAACGCCTTGCATAATAGCGGTACCATCCATATTAATGGTTGCACCAAAAGGCACCACAAAGGATGCAGTGGAATTATCGACGCCAAGCCGCTTTTCTGTGGTCCTAAGCGTAACTGGAATAGTCGCGTTTGAACTGGCGGTGCTGAAAGCAAATACCTGCGCAGCCCGCATTTTCTTTAGAAATATAAACGGGCTCACGCGACCGAAAAGTCTTAATAACAGCATCAGCGTGCCACTCGCATGTAAAAACAACACCAACGCAACCACGCCAAAATAACCAATCATCGGCAAAATAAGACCTAGCCCCTGCAATGAAAATGTTTTAGCCATTAATGCAAACACCCCGTATGGCGCAATCGCCATAACGACATTAACCACTTGCATCATCACCTCATTTAATTTTTCCACGCCATCGACAATGCTTCGTCCCCGCTCACCAATCATCAAAATACATACCGCAAATAAAATGGTAAACAGAATGATTTGCAGCATATTGCCTTCAGCAAAGGCTGCAACGGGATTACTCGGAACCAAATCAATAAAGACTTGCGTTAGCGGCGGCGCTTGAGGTGTTTCATAGTTGGTTTGCTCGATATTTACCATCTCAAAGTCTTTCCCCGGCGCAACCGTAATGGAAATAATGATTGCCAACGTGATTGCCGAAGCCGTCGTCAGCATAAACAACAAAAATGCTTTGATACCAATTCTCCCTAGCTTTTTTAGATCACCGATGCCACAGACACCACAAATTAACGAGAAGGTAACCAGCGGAACAACAAGCATTTTTAATAAATTGATGAATACTGCGCCCATCACATAAAACAAGCCATTGACAAAGTAATCTTGTATAAACGCCACATCACTGGCAAATGCATTAATCAAACTGCCAAG
>JAJFJI010000205.1 GCA_021774205.1 Nitrosomonas sp. | reverse complement strand
TGATCTTCGCGGCGGTATTTGGCTTTGGCGGCTCATTTATGTCACTCGCCATGTCAAAGTGGACAGCAAAACGTTTTACCGGCGCGCAGGTAATTGAACTTCCGCGCAATGCCCATGAACACTGGCTGGTTTCAACGGTAAAACGTCAAGCCAAGATGGCTGGAATTGGCATGCCAGAAGTCGCCATATATAACGCACCAGATGTCAACGCATTTGCTACCGGCATGTCGAAAAACAATGCATTGGTTGCAGTCAGTACCGGGTTACTAAATACCATGAGTCAGGATGAAGCAGAAGCAGTTTTGGCACACGAAGTGAGTCATGTCGCCAATGGCGACATGATAACGTTGGCGTTGATCCAGGGCGTGGTTAACACGTTTGTCATCTTCTTATCCCGCGTGATTGGTCACCTGGTTGACCGCGTTATTTTCAAAACCGAGCGCGGACATGGTCCTGCCTTTTGGGTAACCGCAATTATTGCCGAACTTGTATTGGGTATACTGGCGAGTATCATTGTGATGTGGTTTAGCCGTCAACGCGAATTTCGCGCAGATGCCGGCGGTGCCAGCCTGGCAGGAAGAGACAAGATGATCGCGGCGTTACAACGTTTACAATCCACTGTAAAACAGCCCCATCTACCAGACCAATTAGCAGCATTTGGCATTTCAGGCGGCATTGGTTCTGGAATCAAATCCTTATTCATGACTCACCCACCTTTAGAGGAAAGAATTGCCGCCCTGCAAGCACAACGATAATAATTCTCGCCAATCGTCAAAAAAGCCGCCGCATCTAAAGATTACGGCGGCTTTTTTAATCGAGAAATTCACACCAGCTATTTGTTACAAACTTCACCCTGGCAAGCACCTCGCATATATCCGCCAGCACAGTCAGTTGATTTACATAGATGACAATGCGCATCTAAAACGGCTTTCAGGTCATCTCGCACAAACTTAAAGACAATCTCTCCAATACGAAAATCATCAAGCGGTGGTGTAACAGGCATCACCCTTCCACTTTTCTCAATATAACAACGTTTCCCAACCGGAACATAATTCCAGCCTTCAGCCTTTTTAAAATAATCTCCAATCAAAGGAATTTTGGCGAAAAATCGGATGGTTGAATCTGAAGGTGGAAGAAAGGGTACCAGATCAAGATAGTTTTCATAACTTTCTTGTGTAATATTAACGTCATAAACCTGCGCAAAACCAGCATCACCCGGCTTTGGCGATGCAAAAGTAAAAACTTGCGGCGGATTTTTCAGGTTGAGCAAACCAGATTCATTATAAAGTAACATGGCGAGAATACTTGCCATTCCACCTCCTTTACTATGCCCAGTTATATATAATTTTGTTTCTGGGCCGGCCGCCTCAAGCTGCCTTGAAACTTCCTTCAGCAAAGGCTCCCAAACTGAATTCAATGCCATATAAAACCCACTATGCACTTTTCCCGGCAAGCCATTGACGGATCTCGGCATAGAAAAAAAGACATCTTGTACCCAGTCCAACATTGAAGGTAAATCGGCTGCCGGTGGCAAAGTTCCACGACAAGCGATCACGATGCCATCACTTGTAGTTCCAACCAGTACAGCGTTGATATTGTCAGATCCCCCACTAATTGGAACCGGCAAGGTTTTATATTCCACTGCCTCATAATAAGGTAGCGACGGTGTAAATTGAGTGGTCTGTGTGTCTATATTATAAGCACAAGCTGCGCTACTCATCATTCGACAAACTAAGGAAGTTTTATTTTTTGACATTTTTCTAGCATGAAAGATATTTGATAAAATATTGACCAACCGATTGTAATAAACAGAATGTTGCCTATTGCTTATCATCGTTACAAGCATTACGGTGTTGTCATCGCTCTCACGATTACGGCTCACTGTACTTTGCCAGAAACAATAAACAACACACGTTAAAAATCTTGCAAACACAATTTCTTGCGTATAGGAAAAGTGATTCAACAATATGATGCCACACCATGTCGCTATATTTAATTTTGAAAAGATAGATAAAAGTATCGATTAACAGCCGCCATTCGAGAAATGGATAAAATCATGCGCCCCAACTCGAACGGAATGCAACTGATATAACCAGGGCCAAACCGAACAGACAACAAACCTTGCTTTATATTGTCAAATTACATGGCAAAAAATTAACTTCTTGCAGCGCTTTTGAATAAAGGCACTGGTTCATTATTTTGCTAACACAATATTTGGAGATAGAAAATGAATGATTGGACAGCTATCGATTACGGGCCATTAACGGACCTACTGGGTGTTTGGAAAGGCGACAAGGGACTGGACGTATCCCCTGCCCTAGATGGCACAGTAAATTCCCCGTATTATGAAACAATTACTTTTAAAGCGATTGGGACAGTATCCAATGCAAAATCACAGGCACTATCAGCTGTTCGTTACCTTCAAGTTGTTCAACGGAAATCTGACAATGAAATATTTCATGATGAAACTGGTTACTGGATGTGGGACCCAAAGAATAAAATAGTTATGCATTCACTTGTAATACCCCGTGCAGTATGCGTCCTTGCGGGGGGAGAATATACGGGTGAAAAAGACAAAGCAGGCAATGTAATGATTGAAGTTACGGCGAATATTAATGACAAAAACTGGAATATCATTCAATCCCCTTTTATGCAAGAAAACGCACGAACAACTGAATTTCGACAGAAACTATCAGTAGGAAACGGAAAATTATCTTATACTGAATCTATGATTGTTGAAATTTATGGCGATGTGTTCGAACATACAGATCGAAATAATCTGATCCTTCAGTGAAAACAATGAATTTGAATTCAACCAGCAGCGGTTTCAATACGACGAGGGTTCATATGAAACAGGTGAATAGACGACTGTTTCATAGCCTATTCAGACCAATCGGTAACCATTCAAATTGCTCACAAAATGATACAGAAATATCTTCCGGATTTGTTCTGTCAAGTATTTTGAGTTACTATTGCCGCCCATGACTAAATATGTCTTTGTGACTGGCGGTGTCGTTTCTTCCCTAGGGAAAGGCATTGCCGCCGCCTCCCTGGCAGCTCTCCTTGAAACCCGTGGCATCAAAGTAACCATGCTCAAGCTGGACCCATATATTAACGTGGATCCTGGCACTATGAGCCCGTTCCAACATGGTGAAGTCTTTGTGACTGAAGATGGCGCGGAGACTGATCTTGACCTGGGCCATTACGAGCGTTTTATCAGCACCAAAATGACCCGACGCAACAACTTTACGACAGGTCAGATTTACGAAAGCGTGATACGGAAGGAACGTCGTGGTGATTATCTTGGTGGGACAGTACAAGTCATCCCGCATATTACTGACGAAATTAAATTGCATATACAAGCAGGTACGGGTGATGCGCAGGTCGCCATTATTGAAATTGGCGGCACAGTTGGCGACATTGAATCGCTACCTTTCCTGGAAGCAATTCGTCAAATGGCGGTGCAAAACCCGCGTAATGATACTTGTTTTATTCATCTTACATTACTGCCGTATATTGGTTCGGCCGGAGAATTAAAGACTAAGCCGACCCAGCATTCAGTCAAAGAATTACGTGAAATTGGCATTCAACCCGATGTATTGCTCTGCCGTTCCGACCGCGGATTGCCGATGGATGAACGGCGAAAAATTGCCCTATTTACCAATGTACAGGAAGAAGCAGTAATTTCTGCGGTTGATGTAGACTGTATTTACAAAATACCCGCACTGTTGCATGAACAAATGCTGGATCAAATTATCTGCCACAAATTAAATTTACTCGCCAAACCGGCAGACTTGGGGGTTTGGAACAATCTGGTCGACGCACTCGAACACCCGCAATATTCGATCACGATAGCGCTAGTTGGAAAATATGTTGACTTGACAGAATCCTATAAATCGTTATCTGAAGCTTTGATCCATGCGGGAATTCACACGCGCAGCAAAATCAATATCTCTTATGTGGATTCAGAAGATATTGAGAAAAATGGCGTTGACTGTCTGGCGGGTATGGATGCGATACTCGTTCCCGGTGGTTTCGGTAAGCGTGGCGTTGAAGGCAAAATTTCGGCAATTCACTATGCACGTACTAACAGCATCCCCTATCTTGGCATATGCCTTGGCTTACAACTGGCAGTTGTTGAATATGCCAGAAATAAAGCAAATATGGCCGATGCGCACAGTACTGAGTTCAATCCTGACACGCTATTCCCTGTCATAGGCTTGATTACTGAATGGCGGACACGCGAAGGCCGCATTGAAACACGTAACAAAAATTCAGATATTGGCGGCAGCATGCGCCTGGGCGGTCAGGAATGTATTTTAAAGAGTAACGCTTTGGCGTGGAAAATTTATAACGCAGAAAAAATAATCGAACGTCATCGGCATCGCTATGAAGTTAACGCTGAATTTTTACCCAGATTGGAACAGGCTGGTTTATCTATCAGCGGCTTTTCAAAGGAAGAAGGTTTATGTGAAATAATTGAATTACCGGAAAACGAGCATCCCTGGTTTCTTGGTTGCCAGTTCCATCCCGAATTTACCTCAACACCTAAAGCGGGTCATCCACTGTTTAAATCTTTTATCACAGCAGCAATCGATCACTCAAATAAACGCACGGTGTCGAAATAAAGAATACATAGGTTGTTTCATGAACAAAGAATGTCCTTTAACAAGCTGATCTAATTAATTAGGCATCAAAAGAATGTCTAAAAACAATTTCAGAAGAAATTTTTTAATTGATACTTACCGTTAAAATTAACATTAAAAAAACATGTAACTATCCGGCATACCCCTAACATCCACCAATTCAGCGTTACAAAATGATGCTTTACACGGGCAAACTCACATTTTGCGCATTGAATTGACTAATTTTATGGGTAATCTGCGCAGTTACTGCGATAGTCTGAATAGTTACAAAAATATTAACCCAAATTTTTACAGGAAATAGCAGCATGAGCGCAATCGTAGATGTCATCGCCCGCGAAATTTTGGATTCCCGCGGAAATCCAACCATTGAAGCCGATATATTGCTTGAATCAGGCGTGTTGGGTCGGGCTTCCGTACCATCGGGTGCATCAGTGGGTACCAAGGAAGCCGTTGAATTACGAGACGGAGATGCTCAGCGCTATTTTGGCAAAGGAGTACTTAAGGCCGTAGAAAATGTCAATACCGAAATTACCGAAACCATCATGGGATTAGATGCAACTGAACAAAGTTTTATTGATCAATCCTTAATCGAACTGGATGGCAGTGAAAATAAATCAAGACTTGGCGCCAACGCGATGTTAGCAGTTTCGCTGGCGACAGCAAAGGCCGCTGCGGAAGAATCCGGCTTGCCGCTCTATCGTTATCTGGGTGGCGCTGGGCGCATGTCTATGCCGGTACCGATGATGAATTTGATCAATGGCGGCGCACATGCCAATAATAATATCAACATGCAGGAATTTATGATCATTCCATTGGGAATGCAAAGTTTTCGTGAGGCGGTTCGTTGTGGCGCAGAAATTTTCAACACATTAAAAAAACTAATCAACGAAAAAAATATGCCAACCACCGTCGGTGATGAAGGTGGATTTGCACCCAATCTTGCCAGTAATGAAGCGGCGTTACAGCTCATGGTACAGGCTATCGATCAAGCGGGTTACCAGCCAGGAACCGATGTCGCGATTGGGCTAGATTGCGCCAGCTCGGAGTTTTATCAAGACGGCAAATACCATTTGCCATCAGATGGCATGAGCCTAACCTCAGCACAGTTTGTTGATTATTTGGCCACTTGGGTAGACAAATATCCGATTATCAGTATTGAAGACGGCATGAGCGAGCATGACTGGGATGGCTGGGCGCTACTGACCCATAAACTTGGCAAATCGGTCCAATTGGTTGGTGACGATCTATTTGTAACCAACCCTAAAATCCTCGAGGAAGGGATTGTGCAAGGCATTGCCAATTCTATACTCATTAAAGTCAATCAGATTGGCACACTTACTGAGACACTAACAGCTATCGAAATGGCTAAATGCGCAGGCTACACGGCGGTCATATCTCACCGCTCAGGTGAAACCGAAGATACAACGATTGCTGATATTGCCGTAGCCACTAATGCATTGCAAATTAAAACAGGCTCTCTTTCCCGCTCTGACCGTTTAGCCAAATACAACCAATTGCTACGTATAGAAGAAGATCTTGGTGATGCAGCAAACTATGCCGCACGGCGCGCGTTTTACCAGCTAAGATAATGAAGTTTCTCGCCCTAATCTTCATAGTATTAATTGCCTTACTGCAATATCCATCATGGTATGGCAAAGGTGGTTGGCTAAAAGTCTGGGGATTGGATCAAGAAGTTAAGGCTGCCCGCCAAACTAACCGTGAACTTCAAAACAGAAATACCATTCTCGAAGCAGAAGTCAATGACCTCAAACAAGGCCTTGATGCCATTGAAGAACGAGCCCGTAGTGAATTAGGGATGATCAAACAAGATGAAATTTTTTTCCAAATATCAAAAAGTAATCATCAAAAAAAACCATAACTTGATTATGACAATAACACTGCCGCCAAATTAGTTAATGGATGGTTAGATACTATACACAAGTAAACTCACATTTTGCGCCTTGAACTGACGAATGTTAGGCGCAATTTGAACAGTTACTGCGATGCACTCAATCGTTACAGTTGATAAATAGCACTGTACTTTCTTTTAAGATAATCAATAAAATAATCCGGATTAAGCGATTCACCCGTTATCCGGTGAACCAGATCCTGTGGCGTATAAAGACTGCCCTGACGATGGATTTTTTCATTTAACCAGGTTTTAATTGGTGCAAAATTACCTGTCTCGATTTTATTCTCAACATCGGGAAGTTCATTCGTCATGGTTTTATAAAACTGACAAGCATATATCGCACCTAAAGTGTAAGAGGGAAAATAGCCAAAAGCGCCGCTACTCCAGTGTGAATCCTGCAACACGCCTAATGTATCAGTTGGTGGTTTGATACCAAGGTATTTCATCATCATATCATTCCAAACTTCCGGCAAATCATCGACAGCTATTGAATCATCAAACAAGCCCTTTTCAATCTCATAGCGCAAAATGATATGCAATGGATAAGTCAGTTCATCCGCTTCGACACGAATAAAATCTGGCTTACAGGTATTGATTGCCCGATAAAGTGAATCAGCAGTCGCACCTTGCAAATTATCCGGAAAAGTGGCTTGAATGGTTTCAAAGTAATGAACACAGAAATTTTTACTTTGCGCAATCATACGCTCCCAGAACAGCGATTGGGATTCATGGATGCCCATGGTGAGTGATTCTGACGCTGGTAAATCACGTTCTTCCAGCATGCGCCCTTGTTCATATAGTCCATGTCCTGTTTCATGAATGACTGCGTACAATGATTCAATAAAATCGCTGTCCTTATAACGGGTTGTAATGCGAACATCGGTGGGATGACTGCCGCCACAAAAGGGATGAACCGATACATCCATACGCCCACAATCAAACCGAAAGCCAATATCCTTGCTAATCTTGCGAGCCAGGGCTTCTTGTTTTCCTACCGGAAAAGTTCCTTGCAAAAAAGAACTGTCAGGTTGATATTGCCTGTCTTGAATAGACTGGATTAGTGGAATTAATTCCATTTTTAACCGTTCAAAAATTGGCGTAATTTCAGCCATTGTCGTGCCGCGTTCAAAATTATCGATATTGGCATCATATTGCTCCATGTCTGGAAATACGCATTGCGCCCATTCTTTTTTTAATTTAATGAAGCGCTTTAATAGCGGTGCAAAATCAGAGAATTTATTATCTTGACGTGCCGCAACCCATACAGTATGTCCTTGTGAAGACAGTTCAGCCATCTCCTTAACCAATTTCTTAGATATTTTGGTTTCCAAGTCATATTTACGGCGCGCCTCTCGTATATTACAAATTTGCAAGGCATTAAAACCATCTAAGTCTTCCGTCTCCAGCGCAGCCAAGCAATCGCCTAGCCGCAAGTCTGTCGTGCGCTCATGAATCACGCCCGCAAGCGCAGAAATTTGCTGTGCCCGAGCTTCGGAAGCACCCATCGGCATGACAACTTCCTGATCCCAACCCAACGTACTCATTACGCCATTGAGATAAGAAATTTCCGATAATTTTTCAACTAGCTGTTGGTAATTTTTGTTAGTCATTTAAAGTTTCATTATTTTATAAATACGTTATCGGATCAGAGGAAGTCACAGCACCCGTCTTCGCAACCGAATCACTCAAAAGAATAACTCCTTCAAGCGCGCAAGCTTATCAATTCATAATACGATGCCCCTCAGTTACTGACTGGATAATATTGTTTATATTAACTAAGCCTTGGCTACTGGCTATTACCTAATACAAAAACAACGTCAATAACTCGGGAGAAACACCCTTTTTACACGCATCAATAACCAACTCTGCTACAGCAAGGTTTAATTGATGTATCGTAGCCGCCTGTTTAACGCCATTGAATACTGTATTGATACCGTTAATTTTGATTCAATTTTAACCAGTAGTAAAGCAGTACCCACTAACAATCGAAGAATCTTTACCGTGACTCAATAATATTCGTTATTTGTTCTTTTTCCCTATTGTCCAAGGCGTATTGATTCGATAATACGATAAGTATCACAGACCTTGTTCAGGTCGATTGTAAAGTTTCGATCCGGTTTCTGTGCATATAACAATAAAGCCCCCAATTCACACAACGCTATGTCGTCATCCACAAGCAGGACCTGACTCACTTTTTTTACACCTATTGATTAACTGAATGATGGATACTTCATCACAGTTCACCTTGCTATAAAGAACCATGCCAGCACCTATTTTTACAAATCTTTACACAAATTCTACACAATCTTGCAAACATATCCACTAAACTTTAATGAAAAGTAAATGGCTATGTCGTAATGAGCTGTTGAATTAAGTGTCCGATGTGTATCAGGATGTAAAAATAGAGGTGCACACCATGAAAGCTATGGAATTCAAAGTTTGAATGAATTCATTGGATCGTATGAGTCGTGGTCAGCGAGACAAGATTCGAGATCGATTAAAAGGGAAAACAAGTGCTGATACAGTGGTTACGTTGATTGAGCAAAGCCTGAATGATAAGCAGACACGCTTTGGATGTAAGGGTCAGAAGAAATACTGGTATGGATAAAATGAACATGCTTCGGTAGATATGCAAAGTGGGCTAATCAATAAGATAGCAGCCACCTTTGCTGGTGTGACTGATTCAAGTAGGTGTTCGTGGATTGGTATTTAATCTTAAGCGATTTTCTGAGTTAAACGACAAGCCCATGATTATCCATTTAAAAACTAGAAACATATCAAAACCATCAATCCGGTTGCGTCCGTAATTGCCACCGTCAGACTAAGAACAACCAAAAACAAGAATTGTGGCAGTCGGGCATCGACGCTGGCTATAGTGTTCAAGCTAATGGAAACAACGTAGAAAAAATTTGCCCCGATTACCGGATTAACCATAAAAGGAAGAAGCATTGAAACCAGAATTCATCAGAAGATACAACGCCAATTTACTTTTATCTATTCACGTGCCCAAAACGGGTGGCACTTCGCTTAAGCAAGTGTTATTAGCCCGATTTGGCAACAACCTACATCTGGATTATGGATATGATACAAATACAGAAAATACGGAAACAGATATCAGCGCCATACATACGCATAATCCATATGTGACCTATAAAGATATCATGGAAAAGCCCAGGGTACTCACAATTTTAAGAGAGCCACTGGATCGGGCCATCTCACATTACTATTACTGGTTAAACCTACCATCTACTGAAGACCCAGAGCCACATGGTAAAATTTATAGAAAATATTTTCTCGACCAAAAACCGGATCTAGAAAAATTTCTTTTATCTGATGACCACTGGATGCAAAATATTTATACACAACACTTTTTGTATCCCTTAAGCAAACCTGAAGATTTCTGGTTTATTGGTTTTCTCGAGACATTCGATGAGGACATCGCCGACCTGCAAAGATTGCTTGGATTAAAAAGAACAAAACCGCCCGTAGAAAACAAAGGTCAAAAACCATCAATCAAAATAAGCGACGCCATAAAGCGTGATTTTTACGAGCTTAATAAAAAAGACAAAGAATTTTACGATACGATGTTGGCTGAAAGAAACAAGCGAAAGAAAAAGTCCATAGGGGTACAGACCATTAGAAATATCATGCGTAAAACCTACCACATTTTCCGAATCTGATCTTTCTCCTGTTGAATTTCAGGTCCGGTAAGTTTGTCCCATAACAATATGCCAGTTCGCTGCTCTAAATAGGAAGTAGTCACCCGATAACTCTCGACATTCTGATCCAGTGATTTGTTTTCCATTTCAAAAGCCCACATTTTAATCTGCCCGTTTCTTTCTTCTGCAAGAACACATTTATAAAAATGGCTCGGTACTGGAACGCTAATGCCATTATTGTCCCGCTCGCCTATCAGCTTAATTTGTTTGAAAAAATCGAATATGGGGCCTGTAATCACGTAGGTTTCCAATACCTCATCTTGTGCATCCAATGCCCTCACTAAACTTTCAAGCTCTCGCCATTTTTGCTGGTTAAAACCCGGTGCTTGAGGTGACATATTGGAGAGTAAAAAGGTTTCGCTATTTTGAATTTCTTCATCGTTAAGATTCGCACTTGCAACCAAATGACCTCGATCATAACCACTAAGCCGATAATCGCTGAGATCAGCTCTGAAATTTTTAGGTATTCTAAAGTCTGGACGAAAGTTATTTAACCGCTCTACTTCTTCCAAATCTTTTTTATCGGGATCAACAATTTCCAGCGCCCACTTTGCTTGCCTGAAATAATAAGAATATCCAACGACATAAAAACGATTAAACAAAATTTGGTCTGCAGCGGGGCAACCATATCGCATTTCCGGCCTCATCGATAAAATGTCCAACATATGCAACTCCATTTGTATGGCCGTAAATTAGAACTCACAATAAGTATAGGAAAGAAAGCGTCCTTTTCATCAAAAAAATCTACTGAAAATCGGATTGACGATGAACAATCAAAAAAATACTTGGTTTCGAATCATTTAGAATCCCCTTAATCTATAAGGCTATCCGCTGGTTCTGGGCTGCTGACCGGTAGATGGCCTTCACAATACGGATATCACGCAAGCCTTCTTCACCAGGCACTAACATAGGTTGCTGATAGATAATAGAAAGGGCATCATTATCCATTTGTTTGGCTTGTTGATTAGGAATGCTG
>JAJFJI010000204.1 GCA_021774205.1 Nitrosomonas sp. | reverse complement strand
CATGGCTGCTCCACCTAAAAGAATAATCAACGCTACCTGATAATTCATGATTCCAAACCGATATCCTAGTACAGCTAGAGCCGCAATAATTACGGACAAATACGCATGTTTGAAACTCCAATGCGCAAATTCAGAGCGTTCATTCATCTTTCTAGTTACCCCATTTAAGTTAAATATGAAATTATAGCAGCGGTTATCCAACTGATTCTCTAATTTCACGGATAGATGCAATATTTCCAGAACAGAGGGATTAATGATGAAGTTAATTATGTGCAAATAATTTTGTAACTTACAAATTATCAAATTATTTATAGTACAGTAACCTACTGGATTTAAATTAAACAGGTATCGCTCAGGGTAGCTTTAAAGCCAGTGCAGAAGGGCGTTCTATCCAAATCATGATTGATATAGATCAACTTGTTTCGCTGGATGTTTTGATATTATTAATGTATATTAATTTCGAATATAAAACTCAACCAGATTATGCTAATGTCATAGATATAGGAGACTAAAAAGATGACAGTAAAATATTTGCTTTTGGCTGTAGTATTTGCAGCTTTTGTTTTAACGGCTTGTAGTGAGCCAAGAAGGACGCCTGATGGACATTTGATGGATGGACCAAAAGTATCGGCCTATGGGCCGGATGATATTACGAAACATGATATGGATGCTTCTGACGATGAATCAGTCGAAGACGAGGAGTGATTTTTGTAACGAACGACTATTATTAACCGGAAAAATTAACTAGTAGGTTGAGTTAGTTGGATTTATGCGCTACCGAATCTTTAATGCTTAAAGATTAAGTGTGGCGCGTAATACCCAGCTGCTAGTCTAATCTTTCAGCGTAAACCCTATCCTGATTGTAACTTGCCAGTGCGAAATTTTGCCTTGATCAATGTGTCCGCGCGTTTCAGTGACTTCAAACCAGCGCATATCGTGTACAGTTTTTGCGGCGCGGCCAATAGCGTTTTCTATGGCATTTTGTATGCTGACTTTAGATGAGCCAGTAAGCTCTATAATTTTATAGGTATGATCTGACATTACTTTTTCCTCCGTTATTTGTAATACTGATGCAAATCTCTGCAGCATACACCCAGCTTAAATATTAATATAGAATCCACTGAAAAAGTTGCCCATGCATTTCTCGCGTATGCAAACAATCTATAAGGTAGTTCCAATTATTTTTTGTCGAGTTGAGAAATGTAAATAATCCAGTCCGGCAATTACCAGCTGTACTTGTAAAAGTATATCGCATATCAGATTACGTTGCAGTGGCATTTTGAGCAATTCGCTTGGATGATTAAAAAACCGTGGACATTCACAATGACGCCTATTGCACTTTGTTATTTGTCTCTGCCGGCGTTGCAGTTCGTCGTCCAGCCTTGCTATAAGTCTTACCAGAAATTTAGGGCCACGTACGCTAAACACGATTCAGGTGCGCGCATTATTTAGGATGGTGGCTGCGTTCGTTCACTATATCCATCTGTGTGACGATATCCTTTGGTTGCATCAGACATCGCCTAACTCAAAGTGTGATACCGTGTCATGAAAGCAATCAGGATTTACAAAATTGTATTTCAGTAGCAGGAGAGAATAGCTAAGCGTCAGCTAACTATGAATCAAACATCAAGTGATGGGGATTGTTCAAAATTTAAGGCTATCTAAATTTTTCATTGTCAATTGAAAGTAAGTTTGAACTTGCCATTAGCCCCATCGGCAGCGCCGAAAATTTACTTTTTATTGGTCATCAAGTATTCGCTACTAAGGTGACGTTGAATTTAGGGGCTGCAATTAAGCGAACCCAAAATCAATCTGTGCCAGCTTTTTTTACGCTATTCTTATCTGCGAGAATGTGGTTTTCTGGCAATTTCTCAATATTAATTGAATATGCCAATTAATAAAAATTATGTCGAATACCTGCGGTCCAAATATTGCTGTCACGATCAACCGTGCTATTTTTATCTTCTACATTTACGTGTTGGTAGCCAGTAAAAAGGCTCGTTCTTTGACTTAAATGATGAAATGCACCTACCGTATAACTTTTGGATTTACGGCTAGCGAAGACATTAGTGCTATTGGCGTCAGTCATACCGCCTTGTGCGATCAATGTAGTGTTGCCCAATTTGTATTGGCCGCCGGTAAACCAAACAGAACCGTTACCACCTGGATTAATTGCTGAATTACATCGTCTAGTAACTTCACCAACGGCTCCTAAGGCAGCCGCGTCAGAACAGGTGGCCGCGCCTACCGCGTTATCTATATAATCATACTGTCCCTGAATCTGAAAATTTTTGTAGGACCAGACGCCACCACCACGCCATACATTTTCATTTTTCAGATTAACTGTGGTAACATTTTTTTGTGAGGAACTGACGTTATCTCTAGAGTAACCACCAAATAAATCAAAATTATGTTTTTGATAATCGAAAGCGTATTTTGCAGCAATTTGAAAGTCCCACTCACCATCTTCACCACCGGTATTTGCGAGATCACCATTTCCAGTAACTGGATCCAACTTGTTTGCATCACCTGGCATTAAAAAGGCAGCAAGGGAAAAACCATTGACTGTTATCGATTCAATACGCATGACACTATTAACTGCCGTGAATGAACCTGAGCCCAAGCCGTTGGCATTTGCAATCATGGTGCCACCACTGCCGGTAGCTTGTAGCGCGGTGTAGACAAAAGGATCAATGGTCCATCCACCAATATAATCAGCAAACAGAGAATGCACCCGGCCGATTTTGACTTCTCCCCAAGAATCGCTAGCAAGGCCAACATATCGCTCTCGAGCAGCGCCAATACTACCGCTCAAATTGAAACCATAATCAATAAGTGCGTGCACTTTTATTCCATTCCCTAAATTCTCGCTAACTTTCAAACCAAATGATGAATAAAAGGTTGGGTCATCTATGGCTGTTTGGGAAGAAAAACCCTCAATATCTATAGCACTATATTCTGCTTGAATACGACCACCGAGTCTTACATCGATCCCATATGTGGGTGTAACTACTGCAGAGATGAATATGCCGGCTAGTGCTTTGGAAATTAGTTCTCTTTTCATAAAAAAATGTATTTAAAATATAGTTTCGGTTTATTTGCTATCAAAAATGAAACTTCTGAAACTCTTGTCTACGATAACAATTGAGAAATATTCACTTATTAGTGTTAAATGAATTTTGTTAAATTTATTGCCAAAGGGGCCTGCTGAGTAAAACATTAGTGCCTCTTGCAAAACTTAATCCAATACAGCTATGTAAGAGATATGAATTAATATTAGGCTAAACATTAAATTGCATAACCTTGAAAAAAAGCGTTTTTTCATCTTATTTTGTTATTTGTTTTATAGCTGACGTAAGGATGCCAAACATTAAACCCGATATAACTTTGGCTTAAACAAGTTTGTTAAAAAGTAAAATTGCTATCTGTTCGAATAGCCTTAGGTATAAGCTGCTTATGGCCTAAGAAGATCGTAGGAAAAACCAACAAAACTAAATGCAGTTCTTTTGAGAATTGCGTATTTTCAAGTGCCACCGACAACTCGCAACCTTAAGATAGGCAATATTCATGCCATAATTATATATTTTTTATAATCATGAGGTTATTGTATCTTTCATCAAGATAAAGGAGTTTGATTGTCGTTTTTTTTAGACAGAAAAAACGGTTAATATCAATAATAGTTTGTTTTATTGATAATTTTATTGTGTTAATAAGGAGACAATGTGCAGAAGGATAAGTGAAGTTTCCGCTTTTCTTTGCAAATTTCGACGCAGTAAAAAAGAAAGAACGGCGTGCTATAAGCATCATCGCGTTCCGCACCTTAAAGGTGGGCGTCATAGTGAAAAATATGAATCTTCTTTCCATGAGATGACTTATTACTGTCGCGGTCAACTGAGAATTTTAGGTTGAATAGTTTGATGATATGAAAATCGTCGAACACCAGTGTGGTATCAGGAGGATTAGTCTGTGCTGCACGGATATAAGCAGTGCTCATATTGATTGCGATCGCACGATCATTTCATTATTTCCAATACAGAATCAATGCATTGGGTGTGAAAAGCGAATTGCAAACGCTGCATTCGGCGTATCTGGCGTTAAGGAAAATGCGGGAACAAAGGCTGTGTAACTACCGTGAATTATTTAAAGCGTATATAGAAACAGAGTGATTGTTTGTTGAAAAAGACGTCGATGAAGAGGCTCAGGCATTCTATGGTAAAAAGAAATTTCCCATTGTGGTGGGAGTGATTATATTAGAGCGTCGATTTATTCTGGATTACCCGTCAGTGTGGATTACCGGAAATAAAAAAGCTAACGTCTGGCCTTCATTTTTGCCCATTGTTCAGGCTGTTTCGGTTGCACTTGCTACCCTTGAAACGGGAATTCTACAATTGGTTGATCTACCAAGATATTTACCAACAGGTTACACCGCTTTATTTTCTCCTGTCATACACCAGAAATGATCATACCTCCTGATTTATGTGAGGAATACCGAGCCAACGCCATTCCAAACAATTGCGTATGCAAGTCTGGATATCAAGTCTGATGGAGAATGTACTTCAGGCCGAACGGCAGCATCTGGGCGGTTTACTTGAAGTAATTCAGCGTTGTGCCTTCTTTTTGGATGCTTCTGTTCAGAAGACAGAAGACTAAATGGCCTCTGAAGAAAGCACACTTGGAATATCACAAGAAGGATGTTGCTTTATTCGAGTCACTTTCTTCCATAAATGAAAGATTCTCGAAGTTACAGGATACACTGGGTGCAGCTATGCGCCATGCAGCGATTCTGTCTGGCGAACCGAGCGATATTTTTCTTAAGGTACTGTCATTTTATGAGAAAGCTGGGATAATCAAATCAATTGAGTCATGGCAACTCTGCTGAACAATCCGTAATCTTGCAGCGCATGATTACGGCATTGACTATGCGAAAAACTCGGAACACTTCAATGGCCTGCATGAACTTATACCGGTGTTATATGGAAATGTGTGGCGGTTTCTTTGGTATTGTGATGAAAATCTTGATGTAATACCTGCTCAAGGTGAATTTGCTGAAAACTTTCATCATATCGCGCAGATCTGGAGATAGGCGTCGATCTCGGTTCATCTTTTGGCAGGCTTCCTTCAAATTCCAGGGCGAAAGAAGAAAATGGCGAAGCCAAGATCCTGTTCACGCTATTTATTGGGAATGCTGAGTATGTGAAGGTCTCAGTGTGCTTGGGAACGTGGTTCTAGGGTTTCATTTCTTTTTGACTGTTTAGAGATTGATTGATGACAAAGATTTATATAGCAGGACACAATGGTATGGTTGGGTCAGCCATTGTTCGGTGCTTGCAGGCAAAGCAGGAGAAGGGGGAGTCAATCGATTTGATTGTCCGTTCGCACACTGAACTGGATCTGACCGAGCAAGCATCAGTAAGTGAATTTTTTTCGGATGTGCGTCCAGATGTAGTGATACTGGCTGCAGCAAAAGTAGGGGGGATACATGCCAATAACACTTATTCGGCCGAATTCATCTATCTGAACTTGATGATGGAATGTAATGTAGTACATCAGGCTTGGGCGGCAGGGGTAAAGCGTTTGTTATTGTTGGGCAGTTCATGCATTTATCCCAAACTTGCACCGCAACCGATGCGTGAGGATGCCTTGTTGACGAGTACCCTGGAGCAAACCAACGAGCCGTACGCAATCGCTAAGATCGCGGGTATCAAGCTGTGTGAAAGCTATAACCGGCAGTATGGCGCATCGCATGGGGTGGACTACCGAAGCGTAATGCCGACTAATTTGTATGGGCCGGGTGACTTTTCATCTGCAAAACAGCCATGTAGTTCCCGCTTTAATGCGGCGTTTTCATGAGGCGGTAGTCACAGGTGCACCGGCGGTTGTGATCTGGGGAAGCGGCAAGCCTTATCGTGAATTTCTGCATGTAGATGATATGGCTGAGGCATCTCTTTTTGTGTTGGACTTGCCGCTTGCCAATTATGAGGAAAATACCTCACCGATGTTGTCGCATATCAATGTGGGTACCGGAGAGGATGTAACGATTGCTGAGCTTGCCAAAATGATTGCGCAGCTAGCGGGTTTTACCGGAAAAATCGTGTTTGATGCGAGCAAGCCAGACGGCACACCACGAAAGTTGATGGATGTTTCGCGTCTGACCAATATGGGCTGGCGCGCGAAAATTGGGCTTAGTGAAGGATTGGAGGGTACATATCGATGGTATCTGACGTCGATGGGTTCTCAGTTTGATTCCATCGTGCCCTGAATCAGTGTGTGCAGTTCATTCAGTGAGCGTGTATTGAGTATGTTTTGTTTTTCATCCAATCATGTTGTTTTTATCCTACGCCAAAGCGAAGGATGATGAAATCGTATATGTGGAGCTCAAGCAATCAATGGAATTTCATGGTGAATTGCATTATCATTTTTTGGAAGAATGGTTGATAATATATCGTGAATATCAGTATCTCCACTATGGATGACTGCGTCATTGACTGCTAGAAATGTCTTAAAAGGAAGTTCAATATCGAATAATTTTTCAATGTGGATTGCTTGATCAATTTCTATTAATGTTTCTAGTGGAAGTACTTTCAACAGTATCTCATCAAGAAGTTTTACTGTCCCTGCTGGAAGAATTAATGAGAATGTGTCATCTCCATTTTCATTTTCATTTTCATGTCCATTGTCATGTGGAAGAATGATTGGCAATAATCCATCAGCCAATAATTCATCAATATTAACTACATTACTTTTCATTATTGCATCATTGATTACATGCACTAACTCTTCTGGCAGTTCAATTTCGAATAATTTTTCAATATTGAGTGCTTGATCAATTTCTATTAATTTTTCAGGTGGAAGTATTTGTAACAGTAACCCATCAAGAAGTTTTATTGTCTCTACCGGAAGAATTAATGAAAATGAGTCATGTCCATACCCATTTTTACTGCCGCCATTATCATGCGGAAGGATAGTTGACAATAATTCATCAACGTTAAACGCTTCATTATGCATGATTGCATCATTGACTGCAGAAAATGTAACAATTGGGAGTTCAATATCGAATAATTTTTCAATGTGAATTGCTTGATCAATTTGTATCAATGTCTCAAGCGGAAGCACCTTTAACAGTAACCCATCAAGAAGTTTTACTGTCTCTGCTGGAAGAATTAATGAGAATGTGTCATGTCCATTTTCATTTTCATGTCCATTGTCATGTGGAAGAATGATTGGCAATAATCCATCAGCCAATAATTCATCAATATTAACCACATTACTTTTCATTATTGCATCATTGATTACATACACTAACGCTTTTGGCAGTTCAATATCGAATAATTTTTCAATATTGAGTGCTTGATCAATTTCTATTAATTTTTCAGGTGGAAGTACCTGTAACAGTAAATCATCAAGTAGTTTTATTGTTTTTGCAGGAAGAATTAATGAGAATGTATCATTTCCAAGTTTGTTTCCATTATCCTGTTTGTTTTCACGTCCCGAAAGAAAGGTCGACAATAAATCATCAAGGTTTTTTCCTTCGCCAACGCCAAGGAGTGACGACAAGTCATCCATGTCAAAGTTATTAATGTCAAAATCACTGCCCAAGAATGACGATACGTCAATGCCCATTTCTTTGGCAATTTCCATAAGCTCAGTAGGATTACGTGATCCTATAATTCCTTTAAGTGAGTCGATAGTTGTCATTTTTTTAATTCTTCATCATGGAGGGTTAATGGCCCGGTTAATAAGGTATCGCTATCAGCCTATCTGAAATCTAAAAAACTGTCAATATTCAGACAGTAAGATGCCCGATGTTACTATGACCAACTACGGTCACGGACGCATAGAAACACGCAGAATCTGAGTAACCAGCAAACTCAAAGACTATCTTGAACTTCCTTATGTCGAACAAGTATTTGCCATTGAGCGCGAGGTAACTGATAAAAAAACCGGGAAAATCTCACAAAGAGTTAGTCTACGGTATTGCCAGTCAAACACATCATGATGCTTTTACTAAAAAAGTATGGTTTATCCGGCAAGTGCGTACTTTCAGGCGCCACCGACAAGCGCATAATTGGTGTCATGCAGTGCTATAATTTTCAGTTTGAAGAATTCGATATCCCTGAAACCATAAGCTATTTTATGCAGTGTTTTGATTTTGCTGTTAGTGCCTTCCAGCGGTCCGGTTGATAAGCCTTCGAAGTCGAAATAAGCAAGGATACCTGAGCGGTGAGCAGCGAGCGTTTTGGAAAACTGTTTGAGCATATTGACATCGGAACTAATACAGACAGCTTAGATTTGACCTATTCTTATAGCCCCCTTTTTGAATCTGTATTTTTGGCCCAATAAATTTACATGTGTTGTACGTACTCGAGTTCCTAAATTGTCGCACGTTTTCTCCGTGCATCTTTAGGATCAATGACAAGCGGCCGGTAAATTTCAACTCGGTCACGGTGATGCAAAACAGTCCCATATTTAATCAACTTTCCAAAAATACCATACCGGTTCTTGGTTAGATCGATTTCCGGAAACATTTCGAGTATTCCAGACTGTGCTATAGCAACGTCTGCCGTCGTCCCCTCGGTGACATTCAAGCACTTCATAACCTGCATATCTGGCAATGCGTAGACGACTTCAATCGCTATAGAGTGGGTCATTGATTTCCATATACAGCTTCTGCCCGTTCAATAAAAGCTTCTACAAAGCTGTTAGCGATTATGTAGAATACTGGGCCAACGAATTTTTCCAGCAATTTGTGGGAAAAGGTGTAGTGTAGTCTAAATTCTATTTTGCAGGCATTCTCTGATAACGGAATAAAGCGCCAGTGACCATCCAGATGCTCGAAGGGTCCATCCAGTAATGTCATCTCAATTAAATTGGGCGGCTGCCGCGTGTTTTCTGTGGTAAAGCTGTGCTTAACATGATGATAATTAATCTTAATGGTGGCATGCGTAATTTTCTCATCTTGTGGATCTACGGATGTGCCACCACACCATGGTAGGAATTCAGGGTATTTTTCGACTGTGTCGACTAATCGAAACATTTGCTCTGCTGAGAATTCAACGATCGCTGTTTTTTCTATTTCTGCCATAAGCTAAAATTACCTCGTTTCAATGAGGTATTATTGAAAAACTGATAAAATAAACGGGCAACTATCCAGTTTACCCCTAACATCTGCCATTTCGGCGTTACAAAATGATTGTTTATACAAGTAAACTCACATTTTGCGCCTTGAACTGACGAATTTTATTGGCAATCTGAACAGTTACTGCTGAACTAAATAGTTACATAAACGGTAGCTATTCAATGCGCAATTATTTATTTAGCATTATAACTGCGTTAAGCATTTTTGTTTGCAAGTGTAGACTGCGTATGTGTTATTTGTGGCGAAACCATGCAGCAGTAATTTGAATCGTTACTAATAAAAAAATTGTTAAAACCCATCTGAATTTTTTCCTCTATGAGTATTGTTCAAAACAAAAAAGCTTTTCATGATTATTTTATTGAGGAAAAATATGAATCAGGCGTGGTTTTTGAAGGTTGGGAAGTCAAAGCCATTCGTGCTGGGCGAGTTCAATTAAAAGAAGCCTATGTTACCATTCGTAATAGCGAATTATACCTGATTGGTTGTCATATTAGTCCTTTATCGACAGCATCGACGCATATTAATCCAGATCCAGCACGAACGCGCAAGCTGTTGTTGCACAGTGGAGAAATAAAGCGCCTTATTGGTAAAGTTGAACGAGCTGGTTATACGTTGGTTCCGCTTAATATGCATTATAAAGCTGGCAGGATAAAACTGGAAATTGGCCTGGCGAAAGGTAAAAAACAGCATGATAAACGTGAATCAGAAAAACAAAAAGAATGGACGCGTGATAAGCAGCGACTAATGAGAGCTAAATAATGTGGACTGGTGAATCTTATTTGTAAGTGGGGATTAGCTAAAGGTGGGCACGACAAGATAGTATTCCCTGCTGTTTAAATCAGGCTTACCGGACAGTTAATTTTTTATAATTTCTAAAACATTCTATTATTAAAATCTATGCAAAAACCTATTGCTGTTTGGTTATTTATTTGTTGTTTTCTGGTATTTGCCATGGTGGTCGTCGGTGGCGTCACCCGATTGACTGATTCAGGTCTTTCTATTGTTGAATGGCAGCCGATTGTTGGTACGATGCCGCCCCTCAGCGAGGGTGATTGGGATGAGTTGTTGAAGAAATACCGAGAGACTCCACAGTATCAACAGGTTAATAAAGGTATGACCCTTGATGAATTTAAAGGCATTTTCTGGTGGGAATATTTTCACCGGTTATTAGGGCGTGCAATCGGATTGGTGTTTTTTATTCCCTTCGTTTATTTTCTGGTTCGAAAGCAAATTGACCGGCCGCTGGGGTTGAAATTAACCGGTATCTTTGTGTTAGGCGGTTTACAAGGCTTGATGGGTTGGTATATGGTGATGAGCGGGTTGGTAGATGATGTTCGTGTGAGTCAATACCGGCTGACTGCACATTTGGGCCTTGCATTTGTCATTTTTGCTGCGCTTTTTTGGGTGGCGACTGGATTATTA
>JAJFJI010000203.1 GCA_021774205.1 Nitrosomonas sp. | reverse complement strand
CATGGTAACGATGATAGTAGTATTGCAAGCAGTTGGTCTGCCTATCGAGGCAATTGCCATTTTATTGCCTGTTGACCGCATATTGGACACTTTTCGCACCATGATCAATGTCGAAGGTGATATGGTGGGCAGCCTGGTAGTACAGCAATGGATAAAGCAGGATAAATCGTCAGAATAATGTGGCATTTCAAAAGAATTCTTGCCTATCCATAATACTTAACCAGCGGTTGCTTTGTTGTTAGACCACTTCTTCGTCACGGAAGCACGGCTGAATTTCAAGAATCTTATCAGCATTCTTGAGCATGGCGTCGACACAGTCACAATCAAACTTGGTATCGGCCAATCGTGGCAACATGGCAAAAGCCTCATCATTAATCCAGGATGCACTTATACGCACGGCGTGAGGTAAGTGCATCAAATACATCTGCAACCGCGCTGACGCGTACCTCAATGGGAATTTCGTCACCCTTCAAACCCTTGGGGTAACCACTGCCATCGATTACCTCATGGTGAAACTCGGCAATGTTACGCATGATATTGACGTGACCAAATGTGCCCAGACTGAAACCCTTGAATACAGCATCAATGATTTTGCAATTTTTTTCCGGGTGCGTCTTCATGACTTTGAATTCTTCATCATCAAGTTTGCCAGGTTTGCGCAAAATGTTGTCCGGAATGCCGATCTTGCCGACGTCATGCAATGGGGAGAATAGGAAGATATGTTCGATCTGTTCACTACTGATGTTGTAGTTTGGCGCAAGTTCACGAGCGATGAGGCGGGCATACTGTGAGCGGCACGATCAAAATGCGAGCCGGTTTCAATATCACGATAGTGCCATCATATTGCGAGCTGCTTGTACCGCAGCCACTAGTGTGCGTATAGCCTTAATTCATTAATAATCATCAAGGCAATTAGATGACCATAGATATCAATCTGCGTAATATTTTTGGATCAAATGGATGGGGCTGGAAAGAAATAAAAAATAAAGCGTTGGCTGCTTATTGCCAGACTAATCACAATGGTACTGCAAGACATAGTCTTTACAAGACTACAGAAGCATATCTAAGAGTTTGCATCAGCTGTAAATAATCAAAGGGCATTTATTTTAAAAATAAAAGCAATTCATGCATTAACCATCAACTATCCTGGCGTAGGCGACATGCCTGTTTAAATAAATTGACGTAATGTGAAAAATGCACTTGTCGTTCACAATTTGAGACAGAAATTATTTAAGTCTATGCAATGACTTAAGTTAATCAGTAAACAATAATGTCTTTCTAAGCCAACACTTTTAATCTCTTTTTGATAACTCCTCTAAATTACACGGCCTGTTTTTTATTTAACATATTGTTTGTAAATATTAAAAACTTTCTGGCATATATTTTGCGTTGTTACTATTACCGGCATATTTGTTGGTGTTTTAGTTTCAATCACCTTTAGAAGGAGCATAACCATGAATATAAAATGTTTAGCAACTACTTTAATTTTGGTTTTTGTATCTACTGTAGCCTTGCCAGTATTGGCGCAAGAGAGCGCCCCTCAAACTCCGGCAGATTGTCAAAGGATCTACGAAGGGGACGATGCAATGATCCGAGCTTGTATTGATAGTCTGAGAAAGTAAAGAGTTTCACCTCTTCAGGCCTAGAGTTCATAGGTTTGAAGAGGTCTTAAAAATGCATATTCTAGACCAAAGTTAACATTTGATTGAATCCTGCAACAACCTGAGGCCAAACCAGCGTTTAACTTATGCTCGGGTTGCCCAATCAAAGACGACCATTTCAGGTTTGTGATAATTGCCAAGCATTTGAGTTGAATCCTGCGTAAGCGCAAAGTGTGGCAAATTGCCGCGCGACAATTTACCACATTCCAAATATTGTTATTCATCTTTACAATTTAAATCGTTAGGTTAGTTTTAAACAACATGAACCAGGGGGCGCATATGTTTGACAGACTTAAGGAAAGCGAACTTTACAAATCACTATCTAAGAAATTCAACGTAAAGTCTGGGGAAAACAAAAAAGTTGCGGCGGACAAAAGGAATATTAAAAAAAAAGGAGTGACAGATCAACTTACATATCCTGATGCTATCTGGCATCGTAGCAAATCGGCCAGATTTAGACAAAATTGAAAAGCATAAAAACGTAATGAAAGAGCCGCTAACATGGCTTTAGCAAATGAAAGATACGAATAGAAACATTCATAAAAAATTTTTAATAGGAAGCGAAGCGTGAAACAGTTTGGACACGCTTGCATGACAGCTATGAAGATACCGAGAAGAATTGAACCGTTAATTGAAGAGGCGCTCGTCGACACCGTAATTTGCCAGCTCATGAGCGGCAAGGAGGCCATGGTTTACGTGGTGCGCTGCGGAGAAGAACTACGTTGCGCCAAAGTTTACAAAGAGAGCAATAAACGTAACTTTCATCAGAGTATTAGCTATACAGAGGGACGAAGAATAAAAAATAGTCGTCGTGCCCGAGCCGTAGCAAAAGGTAGCCGATATGGACGCAGCGTACAGGAAGAGACATGGCAAAGTACAGAAATTGATATGTTATGTCGGCTTGCCGCTGTTGGTGTGCGTGTCCCACATTTTTATAATTTCTTTGAAGGCGTATTGTTGATGGAGTTAATCGTGGATTGCAAAGGTGATATTGCACCACGGTTAAATGACGTAACATTAACGGCGGCACAAGCACGCGAACATCACCATCTATTAATCCGGCAAGTTGTTCGTATGCTCTGCGCGGGAGTCGTTCATGGTGATTTATCGGAATACAATGTGCTCTTAGGTAAAGATGGGCCGGTTATCATGGACTTGCCTCAGGCCGTGGATGCAGCAGGTAATAACAGTGCATACAGCTTGTTTAGACGGGATATTGATAACTTAACCGCTTACTTTAGTCAATTTGCCTCTGAGTTGGCAAATACCGATTATGGCTCAGAAATTTGGTCGCACTATAAAAGTGGCAGATTACATTCCGAAATCAATCTGACAGGCCAGATTGCGCATAACAACAAACCAGCTGATGTAAACAGTGTGGTACGTGTTATTAATAATGCGCTTAAAAAGCAGGCGGCATTACAGCAGCATAAAC
>JAJFJI010000202.1 GCA_021774205.1 Nitrosomonas sp. | reverse complement strand
GATCAATGGCCGCTTGATCAGACGTCCATTTCCCGCCAGCAGTGCCAATATTTCTAGATCTGATAACGTGGGCAGCTGTTCCTTAATTTTCAATTCTCGGTATTGCATTCCGCTGGTATTGAAGAGTTTTTTCAGTGGCGTGGCGGCAAGTTTGGCAATGGTTGCCAGTTCTTCTGCCGTTGGTGGGTTTTCGGTAATATCAATAAATTCATAAGCAATTTCGGCTTGCTGGAAAAATTTTTCCGCCTTGCGACAAGTGCCGCATTTTTTGTAACCATAAAATTTGAGCATGGTTTTCTGGCCTATGTGTTGAAATGATAAAAATGCCCGGTCTTCCGGTTGGAGTTACGCCGGTATTTTTACCTTAATAATATTCTCATGCATAGTCTGGGAAAAATTATTCATCAATAATCGGCTATAACCTGCTGAATTATTTTATTGTAATCTATTCTTCAACGGCCTGCCGCGCTTGCTAAAACCCACACTACAGCCAGCAACAGATTCAATTTGTTGTTTGAAATGGCGATTGCCCAGTGGCGTTCCGGAGTGCAAACTTGTACGGATTAATTCAAGTTCATCAAGCTGGGTTAATGTTGCAAACAATTCTCGGTAGGCCAGTTGTCGTGTCTCGGCGGTTTTGCCTAAAGACATATAAAGTTCATGCGGCTGAATAACGGCATTATCAATCCCTTGGGAATTCGCCACATAACTCGACCAACGATACTGCGCAGGATGATCAACCATCCCGGCGCGTACTGGATTCATCTCAATGTAACGCATGCAGGCTAGGAAGTAGGCTTCAGATTCTAAAATATTACCCTTATGTCGTCCCTCCCATAAACTTCCGCGGCGCTGATAGGTTTTGTTAATGTGCGATACAAAATGGCGACCGATGCTCTGAAATAACAAACTAATATCATTCTCAGCCTTGGGTGTGATTAATAAATGCACATGATTTGTCATTAATACATAGGCATGAACCTGACATTCAAGTGCATCGGCTGATGTTTTTAAAAAACGTAAATAGGCAAGATAATCCGCGTCGCCAAAAAATACCGGTTGTTGATTGTGTCCACGCTGAAAGACATGCGCAGGGACACCCGGCTGGTAAAACCGCCGTTTCCTGGGCATCAGGAATCCAATAGCGTCAAAGGGTGGCGAACTTTCAAGTCTTTGAAACGTTTAAAACCTTTATCCGTCGTAACCCATTCACAATTCCATTCTATTGCTAACGCTGCATGATACGCATCAGGAATATCATTTCCTTTAGCGTCAATTTGTTCAATGCATTGCAAAAAAATTTTCCAGTGCATAGGACCCGGCGCAAGTCGAACGGCATGAGGCGATACGCTGACTTGATTAACAAAACGGATAGCACTTGGTAATGGGGTTGGCATTTCAAAAATCCTGGGGTGCGTAACCACTCGCAAAAATCCACTTAACACTAACGCCGAATAACCATAAGCGGTATTACCATTAATAATGGATTCCAGCCAATTACGGTAGGATCCATGATCAGGGGTGTCTTCTCGATGCGCATAAACCAATGCATTGACATCCATCAAGAGCATTAACGGCCATCCATGATGTCGTTTAAGCTACGCCCATCATCCAGATTAATTCCTGGTTTTAGGCCGGTGCCAGAAACAGTTTCTAGTTTGACCGGTTTGGATTCTAAGCGCTGATGCGAAAGTGATTCACGAAGTGCGTCTTCGATGACTTGTTTTAAAGTGCAGCCTCGTTGAGCCGCCTGTTGCTTGGCATATTTCAACAACTGGTCATCAATATTTATTGTAGTTCGCATAGTTAAATCCACAAAAAATAATCATAACACGAGGAACAGAGAGTTGGTGTAAATGTGCTGATTATTTATAGTGTCTGACCCCTTTTTGTCTTTTTGTAACTTATCAGTGACGATTTTCCTTGGTTCATTTCGACATTTCTTGAGAAATTGTTTGAAGAAACGCTTAGCCGCTTTACTATCTCGACGAGCTTGTAGAAAAACATCAACCACCTCACCGTCTTGGTCTATCGCTCGTCACAAATACAGTTGATTGCCTTGAATCTTTACGAATACTTCATCAAGGAAGAAAGTATCGCCGTATCCTTGATGTTGGTTCTTCAGCTTCCTGGTATATACCGAACCAAACTTGTTGCACCATAGACGAATCGATTCATGGGTTACTACGATTCCCTTTTCAGCTAACAGATCTTCAATATCACGATGACTTAAGTTAAATCGATAATAAAGCCTCACTGTGTACTGAATGATTTCTGATGGAAATCGATGGCGTTTGTATAGTGTTAATGAATTTTTCATTCCGCTATTGTCACCCAGATACAGTTAACTTGGCAGTACCCTGCCAGGCGATGATATTGGGGTGTTAGTTATTGTTTTTAGTCCCAGGCGTCTCATTAGTATCAAAATCGCTAGTATCTTTCTTGTCGTTTCTGTTATCTGTTTCAGCTGCAGTAGGAAATTTGCATTTTTCGCATATTTTACTTACAGAATCTGCTGAGAAGTGTTTATTGATATATTCTTCTATGCATTCAGAATAGCTAGAATAACACTCCTTGCTCTCAGCTTGTATTTGAGTAGATAATACAAGAAATAGAAATAACAATAATAAATTGGAAAAATATTTAATCATAATTGTGTCCCGGCTCGCATATATACCATGGCATATGTATTGTTGAATGAAAGGTCCGTCAAGTCTGCAAATCTTCACTGCAATTTTGTTATCGAGCACTCAACTATCGCTTTGATGTACTGCAAGCTTCGCAAATGTAGAACGATAAATAATCTACAGTAATCATATCTAATTTGCAATCGGGGGTTTAGCTATGTCTGACGATACACCTAACAATGAAAATGCAAATCTTGAGAATATCCTATCTCAATTATCGCATCAACAAAATGCCCTTGATAAGCTTCATAAAGATTATTCAACTTTAACTGCCGAATGGCTTATGAATTCAGCAAAAGCTGAAGCAATAAACCAAGGGCACGTGATAGAAAAGACACTAAATGAAAAAATTGAATCTACACTAAATGGAATAAAATTTATAACGGCAGTGTTTGGCTTGCTTGTGTCCACAATTATTGCGCTACTCGGTTTTTTTGGTGTAGAGAAATTTATAGAGCGAACTATTGAGCATGAATTCACTGCAAAAATGGAAGAACGAGTGGTGGTGGTAGAAAAAGAAACATCGAAAAAAACTGGTGATCTATTGAATAAATCAATCAAACTTTATTCTGAAGCACATGACAAAGTGAATCAAAATAAAAACCACCTTATTGTGTTGCAAACAGATTATGGTTCGGAATCGCCATATATGGGGGTTTTAAAAGGGGCTATATATCATATTAACCCAAATGCTAGAATCGATGTTATAACCGATGGAGTGCCACCATTCAATACTTTTGATGCAGCATGGATACTTAGCAAGGCTGTTGAGTATTACCCGAAGAATACAATTTTTGTATCCATTACAGGCGACGTAGAAGGTGCTTCACCAGTCATTTTAAGGAACGAAGAGAAGGGTCATACTTTTATCGGCTATTTAAATGGTGTCTTTGATGTTGTTAAACCGCCATATGGTTTCGATGATAAATACGCCTTTGATTTGAAAAAACTACGGGAGGAATTGGAAGAGCGGGGGAAATGGCCAAAGAATGAGCAGTTAATCAATCTGAGATCAGATGAAATTCTTGGGTTTATTGCTGGGTCTTTATCTAAGATGCTCGCACCATGGGAACAGAATTATGATAAGGAAAAGAATTTTCCATGGGATGATGTATGGGAAAAAACGCTTTACACAGAAAAGTTAGGAATAAAAAGTCCTTTTCTAAGATCAGTGGATTTGCAGAATTTCATATTGATAGAGGGTACCATAATGAACATTGATCGCTATGGAAACGCTAACACAAATATACCTAAAAACTATTTAGATGAGCAGTTAGATAAAAAGAAACTCGAATTAAATGATACGAGTACAGTTGCGGTCGGCATAGCTGACAAAGCTGAAGATTTCAGTGAACTAGATGATCTCAAACTAGAACCAGTTAAATTTTCGGAAGTTTATTCGACTGTTGATAAGGATAAACCGCTTATTACCGTAGTAAATGGAAAGCTGCAACTGGCAATTAAAGACGGTAATTTTTCACAGTCAGGTATGTTTCATGTTGGTGCCAAGATCGCTAAATCCAGGATGAAGGTGTGGATAATGGTAGAGAAGAAACATTTGCCGAATATTTCAATCAATCCAACCGAAGGGAGTGACGTAGAAACTTCCGGCGATACAAGTAAAAAATAGTGCCAATTAAAAGCGTTGCTAGACAGACAAGCATCACCTCTGGTTTGCTGATTAATGTAAAATAAATCATACTACCAACCAACACCAAATAAAGCATTCCGCTAAACGGCCACCATGCAGCCCGGTATGGTCTATTTAGTTGTGGTGACTTTAGTCGTAGAATAAATGCTGATAATACCGTTAATCCGGAAAATGCCGAAAGCATAACGCCGATATAAGTCATAAGGCCCGCAAACGTTGACGTTATCAATATAATTAGCGCTAGTGCGCATTGCAGTATAACACCCGCCCATGGCGACCCACCTTCAGTTTGCTGTGTAAATACTCTAAAAAAAAGTCCATCCTTAGCCATTGCTGAATAAACACGAGGGCCAGCCATTATCATCGCGTTTACTGATGATATCAGGGCGATTGATATCAATAGCGAAACTATTGTACCGCCAGCCCCGCCAAAAAAAACTTTAGCAGCAACATAAACAACTTCCTCAGGATCCTGAGAAAGGATGCTAGGCGGGGCGCCGAAGAAAAAAACTACATTAAGAAGTATGAACATGACCATAACAGAAATTGTGCCCCAAATTAATGCCTTAGGTAATGCTTTTTCTGCGTCTTCAATCTCTCCTGCAACATATGACGCAGCATTCCAGCCTGAGTAAGCAAACGATACGATCACAAGCGAGATCGCGAAATTTTCGATCAATAACGGCTTACTTGAGACTTCAATTAAATTGCTCCATTGCCCCTCACCTGACAGTAATGCTGCAGTTATGAATACAAGAATAAGCACAATTGTATAAAGCGTTAGCAAGTTATGTATGCGTGCTACCCATACAACTTTTCCCAAGTGTAATATAGTCAGAAGTGATATTAACAAAGCAGCAGAATATTTTGCTGGTATTCCCAATTGTGTTGTTTCAAGATAGATTCCAAATGCATAAGCTGTTAATGCAATTGGCGCTGAAAATCCAACTAATAATGAAACCCAACCTGATAGAAACCCTGCTAATGGGTGAATGGCTCTTGACAAGTATATGTACTCACCACCCGCACGCGGCATCATCGCGCCAAGTTCGCCATATATTGTTGCTCCGCATAGCGCGAGTATGCCGCCCAAAAGCCAAAGAGAAAGGATTAGCAGAGGGTTGCCGATTTCTGCTGAAAGAAAGCCGGTTGTCGTTACCAAGCCCAATCCCATCATGTTGCCGATAACTAGCGCGGTTGCGCTGATTACTGTTAGAGGTTTATGTTGATGGTTCTTTGATCGCATGCTGCACATCATGCTGTATAGAATCTATGGGGTCAATCTATGGAGTTCTGGTGACACGGCGTTCTGGGGCCACCGCATCTATGGGTCATATATAGTCTGCCCCATATTGCAAAGAAAAAATTCGTTTGTGACAAAAAGAATAATCATGGGTTTTTGCGTCTGCGTTATACCGACTGCGCTCATGAAAGACTGGGTGCCTTCTCCTGCAAACGGCGTGGATTTTGTCCTTTGTACGGGGCGGGCGGCGCACTGCGTAGCTGCCTGGAAAGTTTTCAATGCCGATTGACATTGAGAGTCTGTCAGAAGAGGGGAAATTTACTTTGGCGTATGGCGCAGCTCATGCCTTGGTTTTAGCGGCACTACGATGGCATGGATATCGTTCTGACAATAGGTACCTGGTATTTCTTAATTTTCCTTAAAATGTCCGATGAGCGAGAGCAGGCTGGGCAGCAAAACAAGTGCCAAATAAATAATACGCCTGGGCCAAGTTGGTGAATGAAAAAAGAGATCTAAGCTTATTTATGGGATATGCCGGAGGGCTGCCAGGGGGAAGTGTAGGCCATGTTGGATAATTACGATCTATCATCGTTTCTGGACGATCGTGTCATGAAGAGAACAATAGGACGGAATGTTGAACTTATTGGACAAGCTGCTCGACGATATTGTGCTGCCTCTGGATGTAACGATTTATGAGTAATCTCTTTGCAAGACCGCTTTAGCTTGAGAACAAAACCAAGCTGGATTAAGTATTGTGACACCAGAATTTCAAGAATTTTGTTATGAACTGGTTGTGTACCGGTTTTCCTTTTATGAGTATGTCGTCTTTTTCGTCTTTCTTTTGCGTAATGGTTGCGTGGATATCCGGTATGTTTGCGATAAACGTAGAAGCACTGTTTTTCACTTTATAAAGAGGAAATGGGTCGATGATAAGAATACACTCGCTGATTTTATTTATAAGCGCCATTGCTATATCAGGTTGCCAAGAAAAACCGACAGATACGATTACACAAGAGGCGATTGTTGCGCCGTCTGTGACACAACAGGCAATTGTTTCGCAGCCTATTCCAGCCGGTTTTGGTTTTCCTGCTGATCGTGCGGCACTACAAGCACTGGCTGATGCAAATGATGTTGCCGCGATGCGCAAACATTCATGGAATTTGTGGGCTGGTTTAACTGTTGATTCTAAATCTGTTTATGATGGCCAAACGCTACCAATCTGGGAAACCTGGCTTTCGACAGCGCAAGTTTTCAAAAATCCGCCTATTGAAAATAGCGCAAATGTCATGAATGTTAATAGAGCAAATCCAGCGCGAGAATTCAAAGACCCTGATCAGTTTTTTCACGTAAAAGTGACTGATATTGTAGAAGAAGTGAGTGAAGCTGATTCTGGCATAGTCGGGTTTAACAAATATGACCCAACGATGGCGCAATACTTGTGGATCGGACATCCAGCACCCAAAGCACCCGATAATAATTACTTCTATACGAGCAGCAGTAGCTTGAAAGCGCTTAATGAAACATGGGGTGATACCCCAATTATTGATCGTAAGGTGGTTGATGCGCCTAACACAGCGTTGGAACTCAAGCCGGTGTTGATGTGGGTAAAAGCTGAAGGTTTGACCGCAATACCATTCTGGCAAGGCCCGAATAACAGCACGGATAAAAATTGTACTGATGTTTCAGTTGATGCGCTGCGCCACCCTAAACCAGGCCAATCTGCAACAAAATGCCACCCTGATCCGTCCACATGGACACACTGTGTTCTGATTGATCCTAATAATTCTACCGCTGGTTTGCAACCCGCGACTGAAGCGCAATTTGCCGGTGCTGATTTTACTGAGGCTAAAGGTTGTACCGACGCGGCTAATGCACAATACGGTGGCATTAATATGCTGTATAACTTTAAGCTCTCTGCGGATGAAGCTGCGGCCTTCAATAAGGCACAACATCCTGGCAAACCGGCAAAATCGGGTGATTTTATGGTTTTTCTGGCGATGCATGTTAACACCAAAGAAATTATAGACTGGACATGGCAAACCTACTGGTGGCAAGGTGGGCAGGAGACGCCGGATGAGTACCCGGGAAGTGGTGCGGACAGAACGGCTAATATTAATGCGCCGTGGACTAACTACAACATGTGTACCGCTTACGCACAGACGACG
>JAJFJI010000201.1 GCA_021774205.1 Nitrosomonas sp. | reverse complement strand
ATTGCCGAAAAAGGACTGGCACGCAGTCATATCACCATTCTTGATGCCCTGCTGAAATTACGGCAGACCTGTTGCGACCCGAGAACGCTGAACTTGAAAGAAGCGCAGAAGTTCAAACAGTCCGCAAAACTGGACTTGTTAATGGAAATGCTGCCGGAGTTATTGGAAGAAGGACGGCGTATTTTGGTGTTCTCACAATTCACCCGGATGCTGGGACTGATCGAAACTGAACTGAAGGCGAAAGAAATCGGCTACTGCAAACTAACCGGACAAACACGTAAGCGTGACGAAGTCATCGAACAGTTCAAAAGTGGTCAGTTCAATGTGTTTCTGATTAGTTTAAAAGCAGGCGGTGTCGGTTTGAACCTGACCGAAGCCGATACCGTGATTATTTACGACCCCTGGTGGAATCCGGCAGTAGAAAGCCAAGCTGCGGACCGGGCGCATCGGATCGGCCAGGATAAAGCGGTTTTCGTGTATAAACTGATTACGGAAGATACCGTTGAAGAAAAAATCCTGGCCTTGCAGGAAAGAAAGCGCATGCTAGCTGAGAGCGTGTATCAGGGCGGCAAAAAAGAGCAGGCTTTGCAATTAACAGCAGAGGATTTGACAAATTTGTTTACGCCGTTAACAGATTAGCAAACTGTTTGGAGTTAATAGTCTATTGAGAAATCCCCTGTGTTCAAAACAGACTCAAAACAACCATATCGTTACGCCAGGTAGCCCGGATAAGCTTGTGTCATCCGGGAATAATATACAATATCATCGAGATACCGCGTTGACTCACTAAAAATCATCCCTTTTCGAATCCATTCTAATGTCCACGCAAGGTTGACGCGACTGGTCCGGCAAATCTAATTTAAAAACCAGCTATTATCTTACCCGCTATACTTCTATTCCTTAATCTAACAATCATCTATGAATCTTTAACTCGGCTAAACACCAAAGGAGTATGGCAATGGAACTTGGACTAATTGGCCTAGGGCGAATGGGCGCGAATATGGCACGCCGGTTGCGTCGTGCTGATATCAAAGTGACGGCTTTTAATCGTAGTTTTGATGTGACCCAGTCGCTTGCGGAAGAAACCGGAATTATTGCAGCCAAATCGGTGAAAGAACTTGTCGAAATGTTACCTGTACCACGTGTTGTGTGGTTGATGTTACCTGCAGGAGATATTACGCAGCATTACGTTGATGAAGTGACTCTATTACTTAAAGCGGACGATATTCTGGTTGATGGCGCCAATTCACATTATAAGGATTCCATGCGTCGCGCCGGACAGCTTGCGGAACATGCTATCCATTTTATCGATGCCGGTGTCTCAGGCGGCGTATGGGGTCTGGAAAATGGCTATGCGTTGATGATAGGTGGAGAGGCAGAAAGCGTGCAATATATCGAACCCATTCTCAAAATACTTGCGCCTGCAGCTGACAAGGGTTGGTTGCATTGTGGGCCGGTAGGTAGTGGCCATTATACAAAGATGGTTCATAACGGTATCGAGTATGGCATGATGCAGGCATACGCAGAAGGTTTTGCCCTAATGAGGTCACGAGAGGATTTTGCGCTCGACCTGGCAGCCATTGCCGAAGCCTGGCGACATGGTAGTGTAGTCCGTAGTTGGTTATTGGATCTCAATGCCGAGTTCCTACAGAAAGATCAAACCCTCGATGATGTGGAAGCCTATGTTGCCGATTCCGGAGAGGGTCGCTGGGCGGCACTGGAAGCGGTTGAGCAGGGCATTCCTGCCCCGGTCATGAGTCTAGCTTTAATGATGCGTTTCGCAAGTCAGGGTAACAATGATTATGCCGCCAAGTTGTTGGCCATGATGCGCAAAGGGTTTGGCGGTCATGAACTAAAACAAAAAGAATAAGCATGATGGATAATTTACTTGATCCCTGTCACTTTATCATTTTTGGCGCCACAGGCAATCTTGTGACGGATAAGTTACTTCCGGCCTTGTACCATCTGGAAGCAGCAGAGCGGATCAATAAAGACCTTCGTTTTGTTGCTTTTTCCAGACGCGCATGGAGTCAGGATCAATGGATTCAGCATATGCAGCAGACGCTGCAAGAGCGGCTAGGCAAACATTTTGACGAAAAAATTTATCAACATTTCACCAAGCGGTTTGAATATCTCAAAGGTGACCATAATGATGTCCAGGCCTATCGGGAACTCATGGATACACTGTCAGAACCGTGCCAACGTCGCTGTAAAAATATTGTTATTTACCTGGCAATTCGTCCCACCGATTTCATCGGCGTAGTCACGCAGCTTCATAATGCCGGATTTAGCAAAAGCTTTTCACAACTACGCATTGTGGTTGAAAAGCCGTTTGGTGAAGATATTGAAAGCGCCAAGATGCTAAACCGTCGCTTGCATAAACACTTCAGCGAAGAACAAATTTATCGTATTGATCATTATCTAGGCAAGGAAACTGTGCAAAATCTGCTTGTATTCCGATTTGCCAATACCCTGATTGAACCAATCTGGAATCGGAATTATATCGATCATGTGCAAATTACAGTAGCAGAAGATAAGGGCATTGGAACGCGGGCGGATTATTTTGACAAAACCGGTGCCCTCCGCG
>JAJFJI010000021.1 GCA_021774205.1 Nitrosomonas sp. | reverse complement strand
GGACGATTACCCAAATACTCAATACCCACGAGCACGGTGATCACACCGGCGGCAACAAGCCGATGATCGCCGCCACCGGCGCCAAACTCCTTGCTCACCGCAAAGCGAAGAATACCATTGTCGGCATCGATATAGGTCTGGGCGCGGGTGACGTGATTACCGTGGGGCGAAGCGTAGAGTTACTGGCCCTAGACACTCCCGGCCACACGATGACGCATATTTGCTTGTTGTCGAAAACTGACGAGCCTGCGCTTTTTTGCGGCGACACCTTGTTCAATGCTGGCGCCGGCAACTGTCACCATGGCGGACACCCGCATGAGCTGTACCAGACCTTCGCCAGTCAATTAGCGGGGCTGGATGACGCCACGCGAATTTACCCGGGTCATGACTATATTGGCAACAATCTGGAGTTCACCCTGAATCGTGAACCGAATAACGCTGCTGCAAAAGCGTTGCTTGCCGATGTGAAGGAGCAAAATCCAGATCATGCTTTGGTGTCGACCCTGGCGCTGGAAAAAGAGATCAATACCTTTTTCAGACTACACAGTCCGTCGGTTATTGCGACACTGCGAGAGGAATTTCCCGCTATGGAAGACCAGCCGGATCCTGAAACTGTGTTTCTCAAGCTTCGTGAGCTAAGAAACAATTGGTGATGTATTTTTTTTGGTACTTTATGTACTGCGCCGAAAATAGGATAATTATCAAAGCGTCATGTCTGTTTACTTATTATATTCTCTGCTCTATTAACAGGAAACGAAAGAAATATATTACATCTACATCATTAATAAACAGATTTTACCATTTACCTTGTAAACTTATAAACTGACGAACGTCCCCCTATTTGTCCACCAAATCGTATCCGCTCTTGCTAGTGTGGTATTAAGACTGCGCTGTCGGTGGGTTTGCTGTAACGGGCCCCCGTCATCGTCACCATAGAGTGAATTGCTCTATATGACGCTAGGGTTATTTCAAGCAGTTGGCCGGAAAATTGGCCGCAATATAATTCCAGACTAGCTTGGCTCGCCTTTGGTGTAAAACAATTTTGGCAGGGTCCATCCTGCGAACCAGCTATCGCGCAACCGGCACAGCGCAAGCGCAGAAATCCATGCGCTAAAATGCCACACTCAAGAAATGCATCGAATTCGTCTTTGACAAAATCAGGCAGGCCCGATCCGGTTTCTGTCTCAACTTGCGCAAAGAAAGTCTCGATATGTTCTTGCACCAACTGATACAGAATGGTTTTTTCTGGTCGCCGTCGTTCATAGTAGATGCAATTTCCAGCCGCCTCGTGCTGAGCTGACTGGCACAGGTTATTTTGGCGAGATTGGGCGCGGGGTATGACCGTCGGTATGATCTTTGAGAACGAATGTTTTGGTTCTCAAAGTATCGACCTACCGCAGTGCTGCTTAAGCTATTTCAACAAATTTTTTGATTACGCCGATTTCAGGGTTTTTCCCAGCACCCTTTGATCAAGGAGGGCACGAGCAAATGTTGACAAATGTGCTGCTCAATGACGCATAATAAGAATTACTGATGCGCTGCTCTAGCTTTCTCGAATACGCCGATGCCTGGCAAGATAAAGCGGTGTCCAGGCATGGGAAATTTTGTGTACAAAATGATAGCGTGCCACATGGTAGCTGGGATCAAAGCCGTAGAAATTAAGTTGCATACGGCTAAGCTCTTCAGCCCGATAGGTAGCCAATGGTTTTTTCTGTTCATCCTTTTCGCGCTGGCATACTTTATTTTCCAATAATACTGAATAATCTTGGTTTATCGCCAATGCTTCAGCCAATTGTTCAATTTTTTTCTTGAAATTTGCTTGATTCAACGCAAAACAGTCATCAATTAAACCTAGATTGCGTGCTTCCGGCGCGCCAATTGGCAAACGCTTCTGGGTTATTGTTTTCGCCTGGATTTCACCAACTCGACGAGGCAATAGATATGTCCAGTATTCTGAACCATACAGGTTACCCATGCTTTTATAGTGCGGATTCAGAATAACGCTTTCACGTGTGTAGATATAATCCGCCGCGAGTGACAAAAACACGCCACCAGCACCGGCGTTCCCCTGTAAAGCGGCAATCGTCAGTTGGCTACGAGTGGTAAGTATGGCGCACACCAAATCGTTCATGGCGTTAATATTGCGCCACGATTCATCAGCAGGACTGTCGGCATGTTCGATATGGTTAAGATGGATGCCATTTGACCAAAAATCCGCGCCGCCCATGAGCACTATGACCCGCACATCGCTGCGAGCAGCGGCCAGATAGGCTTTCCGCAGGCGTTCACACTGTGCGGCATCCATCGCACCGTTGTAAAACGCAAAATGCAGATAACCCACATCATGTTTCCGCTCGTACCAAATGTCGCGATAAGTTTCACCAAGACAGGCTGAAAAAGGATCAAGCGGCACTTCCGGCACCTTAGCAAGGTGATCTTTTAACGCAAGTTCGGCAGATAATTTATAAGACGATTTACCCACCATTTTGCGTTTCAATTGACCGATCCAAATGGCGCTGTCGATTGTCGCGCGGCAAATAGCGCCGTTGCGCTTGGCGATAATTTCACCAGGGGTGTTACCACGTAATGTACCCTCGACACAGGCATCAAATAGGTAATAGGGTTTTCTATAGAGGGTATCAAGTACACCCGGAAATCCGTCAGCGGCATATATCTTTTTCAAGATGGTGTGAGTACTATCTTTCCACCAATTGATGGCGCGATCTTTTTGCCGGATTGGGTGATGAAGCCTGCCAAGCACGTCGGGTCGGGTATAATCCAACGGCAGTGGTTTAAAGTTTTCGGATTGAAAATGTTGCACTGCTGTCAGCACCGCCTGAACTGCTGCTTGGACAACTTCATGGCGATACAAACTGCTTTTTTTCATCAATTGCATTGGAAATAATTCAGACGCCCAAATATCGCCAGCATCCATTTCACCGTTGGCTTGCAATACGGTAACGCCCCATTGTTGATAGCCATGCATCATTGCCCAGTCCAATGCTGAGGGCCCACGATCGCCAATTATTCCGGGATGAACAATAAAGCAGGGCTGTCTGCGCCATATAGTTTCTGGGATGGCACGTTTCAGAAAAGGCGCAATAATAATCGTTGGTTGATACATTTCAACCGCCTGAATGGCCACCGCATCATTGATATCAAACTCAATGGATATTTCGTGCCCATGGCGTGTCAGTTCGACAAACAGGCGTTGCGCCAGGCTGTTGAAACTATGCGTGAGAAAAAGGATCTTCATACTGCCGATATTTCAGCAAATGCGCGGTAGTTGTTCTCCGCTCAGCCAGTCAACCACACGCTTGCCACCAAAACTGGTTTCCATCTGAACAAAACAATGCGTATCTTCTATAACATCACCAATAATTTCAGCATTAGCGCCCAACGGATGCGACCGCATGACTGCCAACAGCTGCTCAGCATCTTCAGCCGCACAGATTGCCACCAGCTTACCTTCATTGGCAACGTATAACGGATCAAAACCAAGAAACTCACAGGCAGCGCTGACTTGTCCGTGAATTGGCAACTGTTTTTCATATAACATCATGCCAACAGCAGACTGGCGAGCAATTTCGTTGAGTGTGGTCGCAACGCCACCACGCGTGGGATCACGCAGCACATGGATTTTAGGAACAGTCTCAACCATCGCCGAGACCAGATCATGCAGCGATGCGGTATCAGATTGAATGCTGGTATGAAAAGACAAATTCTCGCGTAGTGACATAATGGCGATTCCGTGATCACCAAGCGTACCCGATACCAGAATTTTGTCGCCTGGCCGGGCGTGTTCACCGGAGATATTAATCCCCGTTGGTATGATGCCGACACCAGTGGTTGTTATAAATACACCATCCCCACTCCCCCGCTCCACCACTTTTGTATCACCGGTGACAATTTCAACCCCGGCATTTTGTGCAGCCTCCGCCATGGACTCAACGATACGTTTAAGGTCAGCCAGCGGCAAACCTTCT
>JAJFJI010000003.1 GCA_021774205.1 Nitrosomonas sp. | reverse complement strand
ACACCACCAATCATGCATTACGCCACTGCTTGGCAGGTTTTTACCGAGCAGACGTACCGCTGCTCGGTTGAGAACAATCGTGCAGCCTGTTGCGACACAATCCACCAGTGCATTACCAAAGCCAATTTTTCTCGGAATCATCGTATAGCCGATATGCGCCAAGCGCTCATCAACGATTTTCACTCTGGAACAATACATTGCTGGATGGTCAACGGCGACATCTGCTAATCTTAAAATTGCGCGGGTAACCTTTTCAGGATGCCAGACATCATCCTGGTCACAAAACGCGACGTATTCAGTCTCGGTTGTTGCTGCGTTTCTCAACAACTCGAAAAAACTAGGCGCTGCGCCGAGATTGCTATGTCCTTCGAATAAAGTTATGTGGCCTTTTGCTTGTTCTTTTTCCAACAAGGTCCTGGTAGAATCAGTAGATCTATCATCACGGACCAATATCCGGATATTCGGATAAATTTGCTGATACAACGAATCGAGCTGCTGCCGCAGGAACTTGCTTCCGTTGTATGTAGAAAGCAATACCGTGACTTCCTTGTCATCGAAACCTTTTAATGTCATAGATTTATTGGCGAGTGACGGACAGCAATATCAGGTCTCATGGAGTTGAGTTAGTCCTTATCAAGGCCGCTTGTATCCAGCACTTTCTTGATTGCCTCCAGATACTGGTATCCATATCGTTCATCCGGCTCGAGATAAGCCCCTTCACTCCATTCATTCCAGGCATTAAGAAATATGAGATTCTCCGAGAGGTTTCTGCGTGGCATGGTATTCACCAACTGCTTAAACCATGGAGCGAAAGCATTCGGTGATGCTCCACGGAATATAGTTGCTCTTTCTTTGTATCGTGCCGTATTGTCCCAATCAACAAATGCACCGGGGTAAGTCACCAGTTTCTGGTCATGACGAATCTCAACGATTTGCAGCCAAGCCTTATTATAATCATGAAAAGTCAGTTTCTTGATAAACTTAACTTTAAACTCGCGCAGCATGTCTTGATAACGCTCGGGTAGCTTGCGCGCTAGGTTTAACATTAACGAACGGCGGATCAATTTTTTTTCATACATTGGTGAATTGATCGCTTCGAAAGGTTGAAACTGGAATAGCGCATCGAACGAATTCAGGCAATCACGGTTACGCAATTCATATTGTTTCTGAAAAATGAAGTATAAGCCTGGCAACCCGTTTTGTTGCGCAAGTTCTCGCCAGTATGCCAGCATCTCATCTATGCTATTGATGTGCTGCGGGCGGTAGATCACAAACACTGGTTTGCCGTCCACTTTAATGGCTCTCGGATCGGACCAGGCCTTGATTAGATAATCGAAATGTTTTTTCCAGTTTTCCCTAGTCGGGGGATGGGTCTGCTGAATCAGGGTTCGGTGGCCCAGCCCGTCCCATCTCCTCGACCAAGTCTCGTTAGCCCATGATAAGCAGAACGGAAAATCGATGTCTTTATTATCCATGACTAGGTTCGTTGGCATCTCGAGTAATTGCTTGCCGTCGAACCAGTAGTGATAATGACAGAATCCAAATATCCCGTACTTCTTTGCCAGTTTAATCTGCCCGCGTAGCGTTTCTATTTTCGATTGGTCGTAATATGTCTGGTTTAGCGGTATGCGCGGCTGATAGTGACCATCGTACTGTACACTTGCTGATTTGACCTTGTCCCAGTCGGTAAATCCCTTGCCCCACCATGCATCATTTTCGGGAATGGCATGAAGCTGGGGAAAATACATCGCAATCAATTTAACTTCGCGATTATTCAATAGCCTGAACCTAATGGTTATTTGGTGATTTTATGAGTAATAAACACTTCCAGCTTAAGGGTGCGCAGGTAGTCGTTGGAAAACTTGCACCTAGAAATCATTGCTATAGTCCAAGATTACGAGTGCGCAGCCATCACCTACAGGGTTGCCATTGTGGATTGGCTCCAAAAGATGTTTAACTTTGGTTAAAACTTTTATGTTTAGGCGGTGTAATTATATGCGCACCGCCTGGTTGAAAAACATGCTCCATCACATCTTGAGTGATAACAATATCAAATGTCTCATCCGCAAAAGTTAAATATTTAAGTTTCTCGTAGCAATGTCCACTGTGAAATGGACGTATTGCTTGATGATGGTTCATGTACTTTCTTATACTTTCAGTTTTGAAAGTATTTTTCCATTTTCTAAAACAAGGTTATCGTTATTTAATAGTGCCTTTTTTTGTGCGGTAGGCGCGTAAAAGCTTAATTACTGGTAGCAATATAGAACGCAACCAAGGTCGTTGATTGACAGCAAGTTTTAAACTTCCAAGTTTTAACCAGGTATGGTAATAAATCACATCTTTAATATCTTTCCAGAATGTTCGATGGTGTATTTCATCTGTATGAGGTAGCGCGGTAATTTCATCTGTATGAGGTAAAGCGGTATCTGGAAATGTGGCAAATCTGCGCAATCCTTTTGTTGCGTTTGAGGTGGCTTCTAGGAAACCATGACCGAACCAACGATCAGGTTCAAGATGGCAGCCTTCTGCCCATTCATTCCATGCATTAATAAATATCAATTGATCGCCTTTACTAGAATGTTGCGTAATATCGATAGTCGATGACAGCCAATATTCGTAATTCTCAGGTGTCCCGTTAAGTACGATGAGTGCACGGTTTTGCGTGCGTGCAGTATTGTCCCAGGAAGGGAATACCGTCTTAAAAACACGTGCCGTTCCATAGGTACGATCAATAAAGGACTGTGCAACAGTGGCATACTGCATCGCATTTCCATGGAAATCGCCAGAGAATTTGATTGCGCCATTGATGTTTCTATCTCTTAGATTGTGTGGTGGAAATTCCACGCCGCTATCGAATCCAAATTGCGCATAATCTTCATTGCCATGGGTTAATGCGGCACATAAATGGATTTCACCCAATCCAATCGTTCGGCAATATTCACGCCATACATCGATTGTCTTGCGTGCATCTGGAAGATGTTGCGGCCGATAGACGATTAGGTACGGTTTGCCGTCCACTCTGATATAACGTTCATCTTTGAAAAAAGGCATCAAAGATTTGATAAAATTCAAGTCATCTTCAGGGAGGTATTGCTGTGCAATCAGAACTTCATGATCGGCAGCATCCCAACGTCGAGTCCAGTTTTCATTGGCCCAGCACAGACAAAAGGGCATGTTACTTTCCTGGTCAGCAAGCATGTCGTCTAGCGGGAAATTAAGTATCCGTTTTCCGGAAAACCAGTAATAGTGATAACAAAACCCATCAATACCATATTGTTTGGCCATTTGGATTTGTTCTCGACGTGTTTCACGAACACGCAAATCGTAAAAGCCAAAATCACTTGGCAAATGCGGTTGGTAATGGCCTTGAAATAGCGATTGTGCTTTGGTGACATTGGTCCATTCGGTGAAACCTTTTCCCCACCATAGATCATTTTCAGGTGTTGGGTGAAATTGTGTCAGATAAAAAGCGATCAATCTGGGTGCGGATTGGTTTTTTTGCGAAGATTGAGAGGCCATAGTTTATTGCAGTATTTTATTTTCCTGAGCTAAATGAATCAAATGCAGTCAAAATTATTAAATTCGGATTCCAAGAAGTCCAAGACCGGTACGAATGCGCTGCTTGGTTTTATGGCTCAAATGCCTGGCAATACGAGATTTCCATGATGCTTTGCGATTGACGGCAATGGGTTGCGGAGGCTGTAACAGTGATATTGCAGTGTCGGGGCGGCTGTTTGGCACAGCTTTAACAACCACTTGATAAATGTCAGCATGCTGGCTACTTCTTAACGCATTCTGAACAGTGGTGGATAGTTTTGACCAACTTTCAGCAAACTCGGTTTCTTCAGGTGTTTTAATGACATAATTTGCCTCAACGATTTTTAGATCCGCCTGTGCAAATAATTCTTCAATATTTTTGAGGCCGAAGAAGCGTATATGGGTCCGATCCAGCAATCCCCAATCGCGGTATTCAAAGTCACCATTAATGAGACATGATGCTATTGCCGCATGGCCGACATGAGGCAACGAAATAACAAGGCAGCCATTTGGTTCAATAAGTGGAACCATCTGTTTCAATGTTGTCCAGGGATTATACAGATGTTCAAGAACATCGGCTGCCACGACGACATCAAATAACGGCATATTGTCAAGTAAATGAGGCCATTTTGTATCGTTCAAGTCACCCTGTATAATGGTATCGCAATAGGGTGCTGCTTTTTCAATAGCAGCGGAATCCAATTCGATGCCGGTTACTTGGCATTGCCCCTGTTGCGCTAACACTTTGGTTATCGAGCCCGGTCCGCAACCGATTTCCAGCACCCGTTTGGACAAACCAACGAATTGAGCAACAAAAGCTGACGCAGTATTAGAGCCAGGTTCAACCGTGTATTCATATACGTGTCGAGTACTGGTTTTCATTGTAATATTTCTCGTTCTAAAATTTAATGGTCGTCAGATAATCGACGGTTTTGAAAAAAAGACCTTATTGTACGTACTGGTCGGGTTATTCGCCAGCTCGTTGATGACAAAAAATCTGCGATGCGTTTGTTTAATGTGGTGATTCGGGTATCAAGTTCACTTATACGGGCATCACGTTCAGCGATAAAGGTGCCAAGCTCATCAATGCGGGTGCCACGTTCGGCTATAACGGTACCAAGCTCAGCAATACGGGTGCCACGCTCGGCTATAACGGTGCCAAGCTCAGCAATACGGGCATCACGTTCAGCGACAAGGGCGCCAAGCTCAGTAATACGGGTACCACGTTCGGCTATAACGGTGCCAAGCTCAGCAATACGAGCATTCAATTTAGCTATGCGGGTATCACGCTCCATAACCGATTTATTAAGCGTTCTAACCTGTGCATTCGTTGCTTTATTTAGCTCGGTGTGCATACGTTTGTAGCGCGCGTATTCCAGAATAGACCATAACATTTTGTCACTCCATTGCGGTATCCATTTCCGGTATATGGCGGTCATTACTTGACGCGTGTGTTCTGGATTATCCCATACGCCCGATCGCATTGAGTTTTGCATTTGATAGATTGCCCCCACTTTCGCAACAAATCGAAATTCTCCGAATTTTTGAACCTGTAACCAGAAATCCCAATCTTCACAGACAGTGAGTGTTTCATCAAAGCGTGCCCCATTATCTATTGCCTGTCGCCGAAAAAGAACTGCGTGAATAGGAATAAAATTATCAATGTGTAACTGTATTGGGTCAAATTCTTCTTCAAACCGTCTGATTTCTTCACACTGTTCATTAATAGACTGTATAGCCGAATAAGCTGCAATGGCTGTATCGGCATGATCGAATTCTTTTTTAAGTGTGAGGATATGGTGCGGCAAGAACCAGTCATCATCATCCAAAAATATCAGATATTCGCCTTTAGCTGCTCCAAGGCCTGTATTTGCCGCTCGGCTACGGGTTAATGATGTGCTTTCCCCTATCAAGCGCATTGGGAAACGACCGCACCAAGCGCCTATGTCGCTATGGTCCATGCCCTTGGCGTTGACGACAACAACTTCAATGTTGGGATAAGTCTGCAAGGCCACTGAATCGAGCGCGTCGGACAGTGTGGCGCGATTCATACTACGAATAATGACGCTGACCAGTGGTAAGTCACTACTGTCCAGCGCCAGCCCCAATGATTTCTGGCGTGCATGCTCTGACGCAAAAAGCTTGAGTGGATCGTTTGCCAGTTCTTCGGCTGCGACCAGTATATAAGCCTCAGCCGCAGTGACGTCGGCTGGCAAGGTATAAGTGCGATAGCGATTAAGTGCCGCAATATCCAAATCATAGCGTTGTTTTTCATTCTGAGAAACAAAGCAAGCCATCGCTTTTTGCTTACGTTTGGCTAAGTTGCTAATATTGAGCAATTGATTGGGGCGCAGTGGTATACCGACTTCATACAATGCTAGGCGAATTGCACTGCCAATTCTTCTGACAGCTTCAACTGTTGCTATACCAAGCGCCCGATGATCCGGATGCATTTCAAAAACTGAGGGCGCGTAGATCAGATTAGCCTGCGTTTCACTAATTGCCGTCAAAATTTCCTGCACCAGCTTTTCGCCGTAGCAAATTTCCCGGTCACGATATTGCCAAAAAACGGGTACACCATAACCGAGAACATTGGCGGCGTCGATACTTTCATTTTGACGCTGTTGTGTGTAATCCGTTGCTTTATCTTCATCGACGCCAAAAGCGCCATCAGAAAGCACAATAACATGCACTGGGACCCCTTGTTCAACATGGCGCATGATCGCGCCACCACAGCCGAACACTTCATCATCTGGATGTGGCGCCAATACCAATACCTGCGTAGCAGGAATTTTGGTTACAGCCTGATATGGGACGAGCAAGTTTTCCAATAATGTCTCGTTAAAAAGTTAAAAATTTCGTCAAGCTAGCAATTATATTTGCCATATTTACCTGAAGTCCATGTCGCCGCTCATCAACCACCAGCAATTTCTCAGTGTATCGGGTTTTGGGCCGTCACTCCAGGCATTAGCCGGGATGCGAATGTTTGAGGATTGCTGGACACCACCCGTGGCAGCAAAATGTACCGCAAAGTTTTCCGTGATGCGGCAAGTTATCCGCTCACCGCCTGCAATACCCGCCAATCGTCTGGCATGAGTTACCAACAGCGGAATTTCAGCCAATGGGGCGATGATATCTACGATTTCGAAACCATCCACATCATGACGAATGACCAGCACGCCGTGTAATTGTTCACCAAAACGGTTTTTTACAACAACCACTTGGTATTGCTGATTTGGATGATTGAGATAACGGTGTTGTAGATAGCGCCAATCCCGGATACCTACAATCGCTGCTTGTAAATCATTGGCCATTTGCAGCCAGCATTCATTGACGGCATTGGCTGCCCAGTCGTCATCACTGTTTTCAATCGGACGTAGGCGGGTTCTCCACTTTGGCAGCTTTGGTAGTGGTTGCCAGGAAAACTCGGTCATGCGGCCTACTTCTGCGTATAAGCCAAGCCGTTCCGCGACTTTCATTGCCCGTTCATTCGGGAAACCAAAGCCAATCAGATAGGGCTTTCCAAAACCAATGAAGCGCTCCAAGAAAGTGCTTGCCATTAGGTAAAATGGCCCCTTTCGGATGAGTATGCCGCGTTCGCTGGCATCCACCATCACGTCGCCAATTTGTACAGCGGTTTGGGGTTGCCCAAACAGTAGGATATCTCTGCCAATGCCGCCGTAATGGGCGACTAATTGATGATCCCGCCATATGCCGATTTCACGGCTGGTTGCTGGCCCATATTTCCATTCCCAGGTTGCTGGCGACATGGCGTGATTGAAAGTTTTTTCAAACAAGGTACGCATTTCAGGCACCTGGTTTTTCTCCAGCAATCGTAGCCGCCACTTGGGGTGTGTTTTTTTTCTGAAATGCAACAAACCGTAGCCGAATTGTCCACTGGTATATTTTTTTTGGTAGGCTCGATTAGATTCATCCAGCTGCGCTAGTTGCGCTTCACTCAGGTGGAGATCGTAGATCAAACGCTGCCGATGAATGGCAGTCATGCACAACAGGTAATCAAGCGTAGGTAGCGCCATTTCTGATAAATCTAGTTGTTCAACCAGTTCAAAACCAAAACGGTTTGCTTGCTTAATCATGTCATCAAACAGATGTAGTCCTTCCTCGCTTGTCTCGACGCGCTTTAACGCAAATTCATCAATGATTAACAGATGGCCAGCCATGGGCAGAAAATCCACTGCTTTATTGAAAATAATCAATGGTTCAATATATTGCGCCGATTCTTGGAATAGCATTACATCAAAGCTTTCCGCATCGGCAGAAAAATCTTCCAGATGCTGACAAGTAACGGGAATTTGATCGCCCAAATATTTTTGTATATGGACAATTTGCTGTGCATCGGGTGTTATGCCCTGGACATCATAACCTAGCCGGCTAAGCAGAGAAAACGTTGTGCCCAGACCGATACCGACTTCCAGAATGCGGCAAACCGGTGGAGGTAGGCGTGAAATGATCAGCTCAGTTGAGAATTGTTGCGCCGCCGGTAGATCGGTTTTGTCATGCTGGAATAAGCCATAATGCAGGTAATCCACTTTGCCTTCTTGTAATAATATCGCATGCGCGTAAGCATTTAGTGGAAAATCCAAATCCTTGTAAGGTGAAGGCGAAGCTCGCGAAAATGCAATGACATTGGTTTCTTCACGAAGCTGTTTTGTTTGTACTAGCTTGTAGTTTTTCGTTGTATTCATGATGCTTATCGTTTGCTGTTTTCCCACTGATGTGGAATCGAAAAATAGCCCTGTAACCGACCTGTTTGTTGCACTCTTAATGTCGCCACACTTTCTGCCGAATCATAGAGATGTAAACCGCGCTCGCATAGCAGATAAACGCTGACCAGATATTCTCCCTTAAGCAGGGGTGGTTGGTCTAGCCTGAGACTAATCTGCCCGGAGCCATCCGGCGCGCGTTGCAGCGTAAATTGATCTTCCCACGTGGCCACACTGGTCAGCATGCGATTGTCCATCGCATGCAGCGTAACAGCAATGTTTGGACAAGGCAAAGTTGGGTCGGAGGCAAAAGTAATGCACACTTTAATACTGGACTTTTCGCTCATGATAACAGCATGCTGATTATCTTCGTCATCGACCATCACCGTTATTTTTTCAATATGCGCGCTACCTCGCGCAGCTTCGATATGTTCTTCCGTTGGCGAACTGCTGCTAGCTATCTCGGTGTCAGTTGGAGGAGAATCCAGTATGCTTTTGTCCAGAAAACCTTGGTAGGCGGCGACCACCTGGGCAGCTTCTCCGTCCATCATAATTTTACCCTGATTGATCCAGATAGCGCGCGTACACAAGGACTCAACCTGAAACAAAGAATGTGAGCAAAATAAGATCGTTTTGCCCGCATCACGCATCTGCATAATGCGGTTAAAAGACTTGCGCGCAAATGCGCCGTCACCAACTGACAGCGCCTCGTCAATCACCAAAATGTCCGGATCGACATTAATCGCCACAGAAAATGCCAGGCGCACATACATACCGCTGGAATAGGTTTTGACCGGTTGGTCGATGAATTCGCGCACACCTGAAAAATCGATAATTTCTTCTAAACGGGCGGCGATTCGAGATTGATTCAGGCCCATAACGGCTGCACCCATCAAAACGTTCTCACGCCCGGTAAATTCGGGATTAAATCCTGCGCCAAGCTCCAATAATGCTGCCACACGCCCATTTACCTGGACTTCGCCGCTGGTTGGTGTCAGGGTGCCGCAAACCAGTTGTAATAAAGTTGATTTTCCTGAACCATTGCGCCCAACAATGCCAACCACTTCACCAGGCATTACGGAAAAATTGATATCACGCAGCGCCCAGAGTTCACGGTAATATTGACGCCTACCACGCCACAGAAACTGCTTCAACCGATCTATCGGTTGTTGGTAAAGCTGGTAGCATTTGGATAATTGACGGGTGCTTATCGCGTCCTCGTAAAAAATTGGTTTAGAGGACATCGGCAAACCCCTTGCGTGTTTTCTCAAACCAAAATAAACCGACCCAGGCAACCAGCGCCGCAACGGCATAATAAATCACCAGTCCGTGCCAGTCAGGCAACTGACCAAATAAAATCACTGCTCGTGTTTGCTCAATAATAAACGTCAATGGGTTTAAAAATAAATAACTGCGTACTGATTCCGGCAACGCGGATGCCGGGTAAAAAATGGGGCTTAAAAAAAGCAACGTGGTCAGCATCATGCCGATAAATTGACCAATATCTCGTACAAACACGCCAACCGATGCGAGTAGCCACGACAATCCCATAATCAACAACAATAAAGGCAAAATCACCACTGGCAACAACAATAGTGTCCAGGAAATCGGGTGGCCCATCCCGACTAGAAATAGGAGTAATACCAGCACGCTGATTCCCGCATGAAACAGCGCAGAACCGAGTGTTATCCAAGGCAGGATTTCCAATGGAAAGATCATTTTCTTGACATAATTGACGTTAATCAATATCAAGTTATGAGCGCGTGAAATACATTCTGAGAACAGATTAAAAACAATCAACCCTGCAAATAACAGCAAGGCGAAATCAATCTTGTCACCGCTGACGTCTTGACCCAGACGCGCTTTGAATACCACGCTAAAAACAAATGTATATACTGAGAGCATCAGGACGGGATTGACAAATGACCAAAATAACCCGAGATAAGAACCACGGTAACGGCCAATGACTTCTCGCTTGGTCATTTGCAGTACCAATGGATAATGACGCCACAGACTTAGAAAAATTCTAGGAAAAACAGACTTAAGAAGATGCGAATTCAACAAAATTATTTGGTGCGATTAAAAGCAGAAATGTTCCGTGTTATAGTTATCAGATGCATATTAGTTATAAACGCAGTTAGGCGATTGGGTTGTAGCCCTAAACCGCAAGAATGGCGTTACTAATTGTAATTGCAATCAAAGTGCCAATATCAGTGCATTAACCTTAGGCTCATTATGCAAATTTATAGGTTCAAGGCGCTGTTGTTCGAAGCATTTATCTACTTCTCCAAATTGTTTGTTCCACTCTAGCAGCATTTACTCTAAACGCCCCTCTACCTGCTTGAGACTTTCAATCAATAATTCACGCTGGCACTTTAATTCCTCTTTTATCTGGGAAATTCGCACCCTAAATGCCAACTTATGGCGCACATTGTCATAAGCAATTTTCGGACGCTCAGAAATTGTTTTAGCAAAAAATTATGGTTTGTTCCGGCACTCGTTTTTCGCAGCAACATACTGAAAGTTTCTCTGAACCATTTCAGTCAATAATCTTTATATGCAGTATTGATAAAAATCGTGATTTTTGACATTTTCCATCTTGTAATATCCAAGTATAACCTATTATTTTTATTTATCGCTTTTCGAGTGTCATTAAATTCAACATTCAGGTTATTTTCTGAGACTTAGGTACGCTGCGGCTTGCGTCGTCAAGGCATTTTTTTACAAGATAAAAACGGTGAAATAGCACCGTTTTACCCCTTACCTTTAAAGTTAAAAAGTAATTGTAATTGCTATAGTGTCGACACGTTGCAGCTATGCAACAAACCTGGTAGAAATTACTTGAGGTTTCTTGTAAACCATGATGGTTTTGAGCAAGATGCGCCTAACCTTAACAACTTGAGTTCTTTCTTTCAGGCGCTTGTCTGTGTTGAAAGGTGCAAGACAAAGTGAAAAGTTAACGAGATGCAAAT